>JAJYSI010000074.1 GCA_021793635.1 Bacteroidota bacterium | reverse complement strand
TCGCATTAAACGTAGTTAAACAAAAAACAATAGTTTAAAAAAGGATTAAAATGAGTATTAGAAATCAAAATTTTATTCAAGAAACTGACCGGATAGTATCTGCTGTTTCAGTTGTGGTTAACAATATTAAGTCTAACCCGGATGATAGTATAGCTACCTTTAAGGCAAGTGCAAAATTGGAAGAAGGACTTATATCCAAAATAAATATCCGACAATTTCAAATTTATTCTGACGAACCTCCAAGATTGGGTGGAAATGATCAAGGTCCAAATCCCGTCGAGTTAGTCCTTGGCGCCTTAGCAGCTTGCCAGGAAATTGTCATAAAGGCTTATGCCTCGGTTTTGGGAATTTGTGTGGATTCGATTCATGTGGAAACCAAAGGTAATCTTGACTTGCGTGGATTTTTCAATTTGGCAAATATTAGAGCTGGTTTCCATCATGTTGAATATATAACGACAATAACAACATCTGAACAGGATAAAGAAAAGCTTGCACAGCTTGTTTACTTTGCCGAAAGCCGTTGCCCTGTACTTGATATTTTACAAAATCATGTCCATGTTGAAGGCTCTTTCAAATTTGTAGAAACTAAAGAATTAGTTTCTTAATTGTCTAAAGGAACTATTTGCTATTAAATAAACCTGGGTGGACTTTTAGTTCACCCTGTTTTTATTTCTTTTACAAAACATTTTTTATCTTTCGGAATAAAAAAAATGGAATTAACCCTGTCAGAAAAAGTTGAAATATTCTCGCTTACAAAAGTTGTTAAACTATTTTCAAAAGAAAATCCGCTTCATTTAGAATCCGGAGAAGCTTTAACCACCGTATCGACAGCCTATCAAGCCTATGGTGAATTAAATTCATCCGGTGATAATGTAATCTTGATTTGCCACGCTTTGACCGGAAATTCGCATGCAGCCGGAATCATTACGGAAGAAGAATTAACTAATTCAGCTAACCATGAATTTCTTTACAAATATAACAAAATGAATCTCGGTAAATCAGGCTGGTGGAATGAGCTTATCGGACCGGGAAAGGCGTTTGATACAAATAAATATTTTGTTATTTGCCCTAATTTTTTGGTCGGTTGTTACGGCTCTACTGGTCCCGCAAGTTTAAACCCTTCGACAAACGTTACTTACAGAATGGATTTTCCCTTAATTACCGTTAGAGACATGGTCAAAGTTCAATATGAACTTTTAAGAATGTTGGGGGTAAAAAAAATATTTTCTATTGCTGGTGGTTCTTTAGGCGGAATGCAGGTTTTAGAATGGGCAATTATGTATCCTGATTTTGTTGAAACTATTATCCCTATTGCTACATCCGCGCGACACTCTGCATGGGGAATTGCCCTAAATGAAGCCGCAAGAAATGCAATTATGAATGATGTCTCTTGGGAGAACGGTAATTATAAAAAACAACCGTTAAAAGGTCTTGGTTTAGCAAGGAAAATTGCCATGATAAGCTACCGTACTAAACCATCATTTGATAGAAAATTTGGGAGAGAAAGGCCCGACTCTCCAAACAATTTTTTTGTTAAGAATTATAAATTTCAAATTCAGAATTACTTGGAACACCAAGGAATAAAATTGGTCGAACGCTTTGATGCCAACACTTACTTGTATATCACAAAGGCTATGGATTTGCATGACATAAGTTATAATAGAGCTTCGGAAGAAGAAGTTCTTGAGAACATCAAAGCTAAATCTTTAAATATCGGTATATCCACAGATATTTTATACCCGCCGGAAGAACAAATCGACATCGCTTCAAAAACACCTCACTCAGTTTATACAGAAATAAATTCAATCTTTGGGCATGACGCTTTCTTAATTGAATTTGAACAGCTAACCGAAATTATAAAAAATTTTTTTGCATCTATATAAAAAATTAGGGCATGGTGATCAACTTGCGGATCATATTCACCATGCCCTAAGGTGGGCGTTAAGATGAGAGGTAACATTTTTAATCGTTATTAGGATAGATTAAAGGCTGCGGCTGAACAAGAAGGAAAATTACCGTAACCTTTACTCTATTCTTATAACTTATGGGCTATTAATACTAATAGTGCGAAAATTTCACAGCAACCTTCATTCCAATATATCTATTGATGATTTCTACGCCGGCAACTCAATTTTTTTATATTATTTTATGTTATATTCAATATGAAATTCTTGACATTGGGAAGAAGGTTTTTTTTACTTTGCAGAAGTGGGAATCCTTTCTTATCGCTTGTCTTATTGCTTTCAATTATTTTTAATTAAGATAAGAAATTTTTGTTTCTAAATTTAAATTCCAAAAAAAATATTGGCATCATTTTATATAGTGGTTTCACGTTTGGTAATTATAAAAAATTATGGTTGGTTTACTTTAATTTGTTCATTTTTTTTATTTTTACGGTGAAATGTTAGCATAAATAAATCAAACACAATTTTGTATGAAAAATCCATCCAATAAGAAATTCAAATTTGATTTTGACCTTTTTGAAAAATTTCAAGATATGTTCTTTATTGTTTCAAAGAACGGGGAAATATTAGACCTGAATAAAACCGTATATGATACTTTGAAAATCACCAATAATAATCTGGTCCATCAAAATTTTTTTGATTTAATTGAACCTGCATTTGTCGGAAGAGTTAAATTGTTATTGAAAAATTGTATCGACGAGAATAAAAATGAAAATCTATTTACAAAGTTTAATACCGGTAGTAAAATCTTCGATATAAATTTATTCCTTTCACCATTTGGTGATCCGTCAGGCAATAATTTGAATTGCTTTATTTTAGCCAGAGATGTAACTGATCAAAGAACGAAAGAAAATGAGCTAATGCGTTTCTATTACGTTGCTCAAAACACTGTTAATCCGGTACAAATTGCCGATCTTCAAGGGAAAATGATTTATGTGAACCCGGCTTTTGTTGCGACAAGCGGCTATACGAGAGAAGATTTGATCGGTAAAAACCCCAGTATATTCAGCAGTGGAAAACACTCAAAAAAATTCTGGGACAAAATGTGGACTACAATTTCATCCGGTAAAGTTTGGGTTGGCGAGGTGGAAAACCGTAAGAAGAATGGCGACCCGTTTTATACTCAACTATTAATTTCTCCGATTCTCGACAGTGACGGGAATGTTACAGGGTATTTTGGTATCCATCGCGACCTTGCCGAAAAAAAATTATTGGAAAAACAGTTAATCCATACTCAAAAAATGGAAAGCATCGGCACTTTGGCTGCGGGCGTTGCACACGAAGTAGGCAATCCTTTGGCTTCTATTTCCGCTCTCGTACAGGTCGTTCAAAGGTCTACTAACGATGAATTTGCTAAAGAAAAATTAGAGCTAGTCAAAAAACAGGTTACAAGAATCTCAAAAATTATAAGGGACCTTGTCGATTTTTCACGCCCTTCTAATTATGAACTTCAATTGACAGACATAAACCAAAACATTTCTGAAGCTATTGAAATAATTAAAGTAGGCGCTAAAGCTAAAGACATAATATTTAGTATCGATTTGAATAAAAAAATTCCCCTTCTTCCGCTTATCTCGGATCAAATTCAGCAAATATTTGTGAATATTTTGCTTAATGCTGTCGATGCAATTGCTGAGGTTGAAGATTTCGGGAAGCAAAAGAAAATTGAAATTAGTTCTGAAATAATTGATGATTTTGTGATTCTCGTTTTTACCGATAACGGCAAAGGAATTCCTGAAGAAAATTTAGCAAAAGTTTTTGAACCATTCTTTACTACCAAGCAAGCAGGTAAAGGAACCGGCTTAGGTCTGTGGGTGAGCTATGGTATAATTAAAAGTTTCCAGGGAGATATTAAAGTAGAAAGCAAATTAAATAAGGGCACTACTTTCACAATTACTTTACCAATTCAACCTTAAAAGGAAAATATATGGCTGAGAGAATTTTAGTTGTAGATGATGAAGATATTATTAGAGAATCTCTTTCTTTTGTATTGAAAAAAGAAGGGTTCTATGTCCAAGAAGCGGAAAATGGACGTGCTGCCTATAATTGGCTTCTTGAAGAGTCTTTCGATCTGGTGTTGACTGACCTTGAAATGCCTGAAATGAAAGGGATTCAGCTTCTTGAAGAAATTAAAAAGTTAAACATACAAACTTCTGTTATCATTATAACGGCTTTTGGCTCTTTGGATACGGCAATTTCAGCCCTTAGAAACGGCGCAAGTGATTACTTACTTAAACCGGTTGAATTTGATGAACTTTTAATTAAAATTAGAAAATTATTTGAGGTTAGAAATCTTATCCTTGAAAATCGACTCTTAAGGAAAGAAATTCAGAGAAATTTTGATTTCGAAAATATCGTTGGTAAAAGCCCGGCAATTAGAAAAATTTTTGATATGATTCAAACTGTTGCTGATACCGATACGACTGTTTTAATTACGGGTAAAAGCGGCACTGGTAAGGAGTTAGTCGCCCGTGCTTTGCATTATAACAGTAAACGGAAAAATAAACCTCTAATTTCTGTTAATTGCGGAACTATTACAGAAAATCTAATTGAAAGCGAATTGTTCGGACATAAACGTGGTGCTTTTACTGGGGCTATCTCTGATAAAGAAGGCTTAATTAAAGCTGCTGACGGTGGCACTTTGTTTTTAGATGAAATAAGCGAATTACCTCTACAGCTTCAAGTAAAATTGCTTCGTGTGCTGCAAGAAAAAGAATATACGCCCGTCGGATCTACGGCGTCGATTAATGTCAATGTTAGGTTCATTGCTTCCACAAATCGCGATCTTAAAGAAGATGTTGCCAATGGCCGTTTCAGAGAAGACCTTTATTACCGACTAAATATTGTTGAAATTAGACTCCCTTCATTAAAAGAAAGGGAAGAAGACATCCCGTTGCTTGCGGATCATTTCTTAAATAAATATAGGAAAGAGCTAAATAAGAATATTAAAGGAATAGACAGCGATGCTATGCGCTCTTTAATGAATTATGAATGGAAAGGGGAAATTCGTGAACTTGAAAATACCCTGGAAAGAGCAGCTATTTTTTGCAAGACTGAATTTATACTTCTCAACGATCTACCTCAAAATTTTAATTCTAAGGGGCCTATAATCGATTTTTCTAAAGTTGGCTCGCTTGAAGAATATGTCAAGAAAATTGAGAAAGATTATATATTCAAAGCTTTGGAAAATAATCACTTTGATAAAGAAAAAACTGCCGAAGTCCTTCAAGTCGGACTTTCTACACTTTATAGAAAACTGAAAGAACTCGATATTAAAGCTTAATGATTTAGTCTATTTACTCGAATATGCAATATTTTGTCTGTATCCTTATTGCCAGGGTTCTCATTCCATGAAATATTTGATTATTATTTTTCAATAACGAGAAGTAATTTTAAGAATAATTCCTATTCTGTAGTCATAATTGCTACAAAATATCTAATTTCGATATATTTTGGGCATGCTCTTCCACAATTAACCCATTCAATTCTGGCACACAAATCGACATGCTATTTTTGCACCCTTATAATTTGCCGGAAAATCATCTAATATGAAAAATATCATTATCTATAGTTCAGATGCAAGTATGTGTTTAAGTTTCTTGATGTATTTGCAGAATAGCTACAATGTAACTACTACTACAGATCTTCATGTTCTGCAAGAGGTATCCTCCTATTTGGATTTTGATATGATTATCATTGATACACAACCATCAAAAAAAATAGAAGCTTTATGTTATGAACTTCGTAAAGCTAAAACTAATGTCCCGATTGTTCTGACTTATGTTTATGAAAATCAAGTTAAAGATTTTGATAAGACAATAAGAAAATATACAAATTCAATTATTTATAAACCTTTTGATTTAAATGAAGTAACGAAACAATTATCGACATTGTTCGTCTAAAATAATAGCAATATATGTACAAATATTTGACATTATGTGTCAATTATTCCAACATTGCACATCTAAATTTGTGATTTAGATATTTTAATAATCAAATAAGGAGGTTTCGATGGTTGAATATAAAAATATTCTGGTGCCTACGGACTTCTCTGTGAATTCTGTGCAAGCTCTTGAATTCGGTCATATGCTTGCGAAACAGAATCATTCCGTTCTTCATGTACTGCACATTATCGAGTCAGTTTACAATCAAGACCAAAGTTTGGATGATTTCAACAAGAAACGCTTTGAGGAAGCACGCTACCTTGATGCGGAAGAGGAATTAAGACGTTTTATTAATAAAGTTTCCTCTAAGGGTGTTGATATCATCGAAATTTTAGCTCCAGGTAAACCATACGAACAGATTCTAAACTATTCCCGTAAAAATCATGTCGACCTTATCGTAATTGCTTCTCACGGCTGGACAGGACTTTCTAATCTTGTTACAGGAAATGTTTGTAATAAAGTTCTTAGGTTTTCCGAAATACCTACGATTTGCGTAAAGGCAAATGCATCTCTACTTCAAGATGTAAGAGCTAATCGAAATACTTTCGCGGAAAATTGGGTTGGATAATTAAATCAGGCTGAGTAATAAATAGCCTGAGGAAGGGGTTATTTATGAAGGTAAATTATTCTTCATCCGTAGTGGTATGTCTGTTAGTGATAATTTGTTCAACGACTGGTTTTGCTCAAAAAGAAAATGACGGCTGGGAAGACGGTAGTAAATTTAACAGCCTGTTTAATACTAAAACAATAGATACTGTCTTTGGTGAAATTGTAAGTTTAGATAGTGTTAAACCAACTAACGGAATGTCTTATGGTATTCAACTTATTGTTAAAACAAAAAAGGATACCGTCATTGCTATTTTATGCCCAACCTGGTTTACCAAGTGTCTGAATATTTGTCTTAAAGCTAATGACAAGATTGAAATAGAAGGTTCGCGTGTAACCTTTAATAATAAACCTATTATGATAGCTGCAAGAATTATTTGTAATGGAATTATTCTAAAAATGAGAAATGACAAGGGGCATCCTATTTGGGATTATTTGCGCCCCGGATAATATGTGCTTCTGCTTTACCGGGAAAATATACTTGTGCAAAATTAATTTCATAACAAGTAATATTTCCCCGGTAAAATATCTTGAATAGAATAATTTATTTTGTTTTAATCTTGCCTTCTATAGCGGGCTTTGTTATTTCATAATGGGTAGCATTCCACTTTACACTCATTTCCCGGTCTAACCATATTAGTTGAGGTGATTCATGGACTATTTTTAAATCTTTTGCAATTTGCTGGCTAACCGGCCGCTCCGAAACAACATTCACTTTCCTAATTTTTAATTCAGCACTACCATCCAATGATGAAACCCAACGATCAAAATTATCTTCTGCAAATACACTAATCGAACAGTATGGACTATACTTAAGAATTACCAATTCGCTTTTTGACAAAGATTCTTTCTTAAGTTGCTCCCATTCTTCAATTGATTTCAATTCTTTAATATCAGTCATTGTAAAACTTTCTTTTCTATTAATGAAAAATAGGTAAAGTCCTCTTAAAAACTTAATGGTTCTCATTTATGCTGCTGTGCCTGATAAAATTTTCCGGCTGAAATCATATTAACAAAAATAGGATAAGAACCTGATACACCGCCTGGAAGTTCTCTAAACCAATCGTAACCTGTATAGATAAAAACCCCCTTGCCGTAATGCGTATATAGGATTCCGCCGTCCTTAGGTGTCTCTTCAGGATCATGGCAACTGATGACTGCGGTGTAATTTTTATCCCAGTTATCTGCAAAATATAACCCGCGTTCCTGAATCCAGCCCTTAAAATTATTTTCGTTAATTTTATTAGGGAAATTAAGAATTGGACTACCCTTATCTAAAAAAGTGACTTTAGAATTTTCATCCGTTACCCTGTCATTCGAAATGTGAAAAGGATAAGGCCCGATTTTATCAGTTACTAAATCAAAAAATTTATTGTATTGAACCACTAAAGTTCCGCCGTTCTCTACATATATTAAAAGCTTAGGTTGTTCAAAGGATATTTGCTTATCGGTATTATACAATCGTATTCCTGTTACGATTGCATCAAAACCGCTGAGATTTTTTGTCTCTAAATCATTTTCGGTTAGCATGGTTACGTTATAACCAAGTTCCTTAAGTATTTGTGGGACTTCGTCACCAGGCCCCATGATGTAACCAATATTATTAATTACCTTTTTCAAATCTAACCGTATAATCTTTGCTTTCGATGGATAGAATACAGTCTGACGCTGAATGTGAGAATAATTTATTATCGATTCACCCAATGAATATGATTTATTCCCGGTAATTGCTTCGGCAGTTAAATAGCCTTCTGAAAAGTGATCTGGTGGAGTTACTTGAAAGTTAAAAATTTGCTCGTCATACTTTTTCTTAAAAGTGAAAGATTTTTGATCTGGTTCAACATTCCACCCCTTCGGTACATTTATTTTGAATATACCTGTTAAATTATCTTCACTGCTTTTAAGTATAAATGAAACCTTCCTTTCATTTGAAGTTGGGAAAAGATAAACTTTATCCTTTAAATTTAGTAATACTTTCGGAGCAATTACAAGAGGCCTAAACTCTTCTCCCTTAACCGGGTCAGTCCATTTGTACTGAACTGGAGTTTTGAAAATTAATTCTTCATTACCGGCTTTTACAAAAAATTTTGCTAAGAGAGGGGGATCATTCTCCGCTTTTCCGATTAACCTCTGATCATCCACTTCATAATCCCCAATGGTATGTTCTTTTCTCAACCAATATGGTTGTGAATATTCAGCATCCACCGGAAGTTTGCACGTTAAGTCTACCGGAACTAATTTTTCATTTTTCAATTCGGAATTCTCATCCATACTTTTTTCTTGATCAGTTACCTCCACTTTCTCTAATAAAAAAGGGAAATTTGAACGGTTTATGATCGATGAAGCAACATTAATTTTATCACCGGGAGATACAGTATAATCTGAGGCATCTGCTTCTACAAAAATTCCAGCGCAGGAACGAATAACTTCAACTAATTCCTTTTCCTTTTCTTTTACCCAATAATTATTATCAATCTTCTTCATTTCGGTTAAAGCCTTTAGGAGAACCGGTATAATTGCGGAAGGATTTCCAGGGCTAAATTCTTCATTTGCCTTGGAAATCAATTTCCCTATTTTTTCACCACCTTTGATACGGTTCCAGCTCATATCAATTCCCTCAAAGATATTATTAACAGCAGGGGAGCCGGCTATCGGAACGAAATAATTTATTGCTTCTCCAAAACTACTGCTCGAGCCAAAACCTTGCGTTTTATGCATACTTCTGCTTTCAGCCGCAATTTCAGTATAAGATTTCCCAAGCAAAGGATTATAACCGCCTACGTCAACCTTTAATAATTTTGAAAGATCGGTTTTACGTTTTTCAAGTAACGGAAGCCAGGCATTCCAAAGAATTCTTTTAGCCTGCCAGGGCTTTACGTATTTTAATTGTTCAGGAAATTTTGTAGAATCCCCTGATAATTTGAATGCCTCTGCTGCAAGTATCTCGGATGCCGTATGATTGCCGTGTCCATCAGCCTTAGTTCCTTGAAATCTTGTAATGATTATATCCGGTTTGAATTTTCTAATAACCCAGACAACATCTGATAGAATTTTTTCCTTTCCCCAAAAGTCTAAAGTTTCTTGCGCTGATTTAGAGAATCCGAAATCAACAGCGCGAGAAAAATATTGTTTGGCGCCGTCAATCTTACGTGCCTGTAAAAGCTCCTGCGTACGAAGAACCCCAAGCAAATCACCTTGTTCTGTACCTATTAGATTTTGTCCCCCATCGCCGCGAGTCAAAGAAAGGTAACCTGTTCGGAGAAGTTTTCCTTTTGCAAAATAAGCCAGTAAAGCATTATTTTCATCGTCAGGGTGAGCTGCAATATACAATACGCTGCCAAGCACATTTAATTTTTTAAGTGCTAACTGTAACTCGCCAGAATTCATCACCGGTTTTGGCTGAGCTTGAACAAAATTGGATGCTGAAAAATTTATCAGTAAAATAAATATAATGCTGACCGAAGCGCTAAGTATTTTCATAAAGCTTTCTAAAATTAATTTTCTAAGAATTTGATTAAGTCCATTCCAACGTAGCAAAAGTTAGTCAATAAGTCACCTTACGCAAAAGGTTATTATTGCATAATGAGAAACTCCGAGGTTTTCCTAAACCTCGGAGGTTTTGCAATTCACTTCCATTATATTTGAAATTGTCTGCGT
>JAJYSI010000073.1 GCA_021793635.1 Bacteroidota bacterium | reverse complement strand
AGGTTTAGTATTTTTGAATATAAATATATTCATTAAGGTAAAAATATTTCCGTAATTCAATTCTAAATGTGCTTAGAAACTTTTTATCTATAATTTATATCTCATCCTTTGAAAAAATTTGAGTTAATAACAATATGATTTTAGATTCAGATATGCAGAAGCCTGAAATCGATTATCCTTGCGAGTGGGCTTATAAGGTTATCGGTTCAGATGTAAATAAAATTCTTTTTGCAATTGAAACAGCCGCGATGGGACTTTCTTATGATGTCTCTCCTTCGAACGTCAGCAGTAATGGCAAATATTTTAGTATAAACTTTAAGCTTGAAGTACCGAACGAAACTGTTAGAAACTTGATATATGAAAAATTAGGTAACAGCCCGGATGTGAAATTCGTTTTATAATTTCTTTTAAATTTATTTATTAACAAAATACTCGCAGCTTCTTAATGACGGTTGATGATTCTAATCTTAAACATTTTGATGCGATTATCATTGGTTCCGGACCGGCTGGAGCTGTTGCCGGGTATTTTCTTGCAAAAAAGGGAGTTAAGGTTCTAATTCTTGAAAAAGAAAAGCTGCCTCGCTACAAAGTATGCGGCGGAGGAATTGTAAGACGGACTAAAAAAATTCTTCCGTTCTCTCTCAATGCAGTTGTTGAGAACGAGTTTCATGCTGTTAATGTCTTTGACCATTCTACAAACCTGCATTTCCAAACAGAAAGAAACGAACCCATACTAATGATGAGTATGAGGCAAAACTTCGATTCCTTTTTACTTCATAAAGCTGAGGAAGCCGGCGCCGTTGTAAAGGATAATCATTTGGTAAAAGATATAGCAATGCTTGACGATAAAGTGCAGCTTTCTACAAACTATGGTAATTTTGAAGGTAAATTTTTTATTGCTGCAGACGGTGCTACGGGTATTTCATCAAGATTTTTAGGATTAAATAAAAATCTAATTCATCTTCCCGCAATTGAAACCGAAACTGAGGTTAACATTGAGAGCTATTCAAAATTTTTCGAAAGCCCCAGGTTTGATTTTGGAATTATTGATAAAGGCTATGGATGGGTTTTCCCTAAAAAAGATCATTTGTCAATTGGAATCGTACTTATGAAGAAGGACAAGGTTAATTTAAATGATGCTCTAAAAAATTATTTATCCGTTTTAGGCATCAAAGAGATTATTAATTTTGAAAAACATGGATACTTTATTCCAATTAACAGAAAAAATAAAAATTTCGGAATTAAAAGGCTGTTATTAACCGGTGATGCTGCCGGTCTAGCCGACCCGGTTACGGCAGAGGGGATTAGTAATGCCGTCCTAAGCGGTTATCTTGCCGCCAGCGCTCTAATCGAAAAAGATTTTGACGTGAGATCCGTAAATAATTTTTATAACCGGGCTGTTTATCAAAATATCTTAAGCGAAAACAATTACGCTAATTTCATTTCTAATCTGGTTTATCGATATTCAAAAGTCAGAACTGCATTGTTTAAAATATACGGACAAAAGCTCAGCGAATTGATTACTGATATTTTTACCGGTGAAAAAACTTACAGCGGCATTATGACAAACCCATCCAGTTATCTGAAATTAATTAAATATTTTTTTATTGCAGAACAATAAATTAATAATTAGGTTTATTGCTGTATTTAATAAAAATCTGAAAGGCGAAGGGGGCATGAATTTAAGCTCAATAAATTTTGGGAAAGAGCTTAGCAAATTATTTAAGAAAATTAATTTTACTATGGAGAAACTCTATGTATTTCTCCTATCTCTGTTTCTCATTTTTTCTCTTTTCGTAATTAGCAATTATAATTATTTGCTTTTCCACAGCATTGCCGAAGGCTTCAGCATAATTATAGCTTTCGGTATTTTCATTGTCGTTTGGAACTCCCGAAAGTATATTGAAAATAATTTCTTTATTGTTATCGGAATTGCTTTCGTTTTTGTTTCCGGATTGGATTTCATACATGCTCTAACATATAAGGGAATGGCGATAATCCCGGATCAGTCTGCTAATATTCCAACACAGCTTTGGATTGCAGCCAGATATATGCAAAGTATAACTTTGTTATCTGCTCCTTTATTAATAAAAAGGAGAATACGGATTTACCAGCTAATCACTATATACTTTGCGGTTACTGTAATTATTCTTGCCTCCATATTTTACTGGAGGATATTCCCGGATTGCTATATTGAAGGGGTCGGATTAACGTCTTTCAAAAGAATTAGTGAGTATTTTATCTCGCTCATTCTGGTCTCGTCAATATTGGTCCTTTTCAAAAAACGCCGTCAGTTTGACCGCTACCTTTTTAATTTGGTTATCGCTGCAATTATAATAAACATAGCATCAGAAATAAATTTAACCTTTTACGAAAGCGTATACGCATTCCCAAATCTTTTGGGTCATTTATTAAAGATTGTTTCTTTTTATTTAATGTACAAAGCCATAATTGTTTCCGGTCTGAAAGATCCTTTCAACGTACTTTTTGGAATGCTTAAGCAGAACGAAAAGGCTCTTCAGTTAACGCGCTTTTCTGTTGATCATGCCGAAGACTTAATTTTCTGGATAAATCTTAGCGGGACAATCGTAGATATAAACGAAACAGTTAGTACAAAGCTTGGATATTCAAAAGATCAGATGCTGAACCAGCCGTTTAATATTGTCTGCCGTGACTTTAACTTAAAGGATTTTCTTACAAATGACTTTGCCGATGCTTTTACAATTGAACGACAGCTTTTTAATTCTTCCGGCAGCAAAGTGGATGTCGAAATCAAATTTAATTTTATTGAGTTTGGCGGAGAAAAATATTATTGCGCTATTGCCAGGGATATTACCGAAAGGAAATTGTATGGTGAACAGCTTGAGAATTCACTTAAAGAAAAGGTCGTCCTTCTAAAAGAGATTCATCATCGAGTAAAAAATAATTTGCAGGTTATCTCCAGTCTGTTCAATCTTCAGTCGGCTTATATTAAGGATAATGAAGCCCGTGAAATCTTTGTCGAAAGCCAAAACCGGGTTAAAACAATGGCGCTTGTTCACGAAAAATTATATCTGTCAAAGAACCTTTCGCATGTCAATTTTTCGGATTATGTCCATGAATTAATTGTAAATCTTTTCGGCTCATATAAATTCAATTCAAATAAAATTGATTTAGTCCTCAATATTGAAGATATAGATATTACGGTTGATTATGCCGTCAATATCGGTTTGATAATCAACGAGCTGGTTTCAAACTCATTAAAGCATGCTTTTATTTATTGTGAAGAGAAAAATTCAGATCGCGGCGAGCTTAAAATTTCATTGAATCCTGATGGTGACGGCAAAGTAATTTTATCGGTAAAGGATAACGGCATTGGCTTCCCGGCGAATTTGGATTTTCGCTATACCGAAACGCTTGGAATGCAATTGGTTAATTCGCTGGTAAATCAGCTTAAAGGAGAAATTGAATTAAGAAGGAATGCCGGGACAGAATTTATTTTAACGTTTTCAAAATATAATTTCTAATCTTTTATATTAAAAGGAAAAAGGAATTTCATTCTTTATAAGTACATATTTTATTTATAAATTGCAGATACATTAAATAGCATTCTTAAATTATCAAAAAAATATTTTTATGAGTAAGAAAGATTCTTCATCAGTTTGGCTCCATCATCTTCAGGAAGAGGTTGATGCCGCTTTTCTTTATAGAATACTTGCCGGACTAATTAATGATGAAAATAAAAAAGATGTTTACCTAAAATTAGCTTCGGTAGAGGACAAGCATATTGTTGCATGGAGCGATCTAATTAAAAAGAATAACATTCAGATAACAGAATTTAAGCCTTCTTTGCAGGCAAGAATGATGGCATGGACATCAAAAAAATTTGGTCCGTGGATTTTATCTAAAGCTTTGATGAGTGAAGAATCGACAGAGGTGAAATCTTATTTGGGATTGTACAGGGAAAGCAGTGATGAGCCAACAAAAAATATTGCGCTGAAACTTGCCAAGGATTCTGCCGAGCATGCAGGCAAGCTTATGACAATAAAAGGAACCAGCGAAGAGCCCTGGCATAAATCAGAATCCGGCGGACTGCTGCGGAATATTGTTTATGGATTTAATGACGGCTTGACTGCAAACTTCGGCTTGATTGCCGGTGTAATCGGCGCGAGTGTAGCACCGCATATAATTTTGATTTCAGGAATTTCGGGGATGATTGCCGATTCTCTTTCTATGGGCTCGTCCGGATATCTTGCCGCTGTAAGTGAAAAAGAAGTTTATGACCACGAAAGGCAAATGGAAAGCGAAGAAATTCTTTTAATGCCTGAATTGGAAACTGAAGAGCTTGCATTGATTTATGAATCAAAAGGGATGAGCCCTGAAGAGGCAAATGCACTTGCAGTCGAAGTAATGAAAAATCCCGCTCAGGCTTTGGAAGAAAAAGTCCGAGAGGAATTGGGAATCGGGGAACAGAATGTCAGTCCGTTGAAAGAAGGATGGATAACCGGCTTAGCAACAGCTATTGGCGCAATTATTCCGGTAGCTCCGTTTTTCTTTTTAAGCGGAAGACCGGCAATTTGGACTGCATTTATAATTGCAATGCTTGCACACTTCGGAGTCGGTGCTGCGAGAAGCTTCTTTACCGGCAGAGGAATTTTTAGAAGCGGCTTTGATATGTTTGTAGTCGGCTTTGGAATTGCAGCAATAGGATATTTTATTGGAGAATTAATATCGAGGATGCTCTAAATTTTAAGATTCCTCAAAAAGCAACTGTAATTATTAAGACCTCAAACGCAAAACCAACTCTGCAGTATTGGAAAGTTGGAATAATGGAGTGATTATAAATATTACATTACTCAATCACTCCCGTATTCCTAAGGATCGTGAAAGGTGAGTTAATAAATCATGTTACGTAACAGTCGTAATCTTAATCGTAATCTTTCTCTTAATCCGATTAAAAATCCGAGTAAGTTTACGACTAAGAGAAAGATTAAGATTTAAATGCGTAACTTGAGTAAATAATTAATGAAAAAGTTACCCTACATTCACTGTTATAGTATCGCTTGCAAATTCTACTTGATACTTTTGCAGTGGTGAAGGTGCCGGTCCCGAAACTACATTTCCATTTACATCATATCGGGAACCATGGCACGGACAAACAAATTGTGAGCTTCCCGAATCGAAATTTGTTATTAAGCAGCCGGCATGAGTACATACTGCTGACAATGCATTAAAAGTATTTGCGGAAGGATGATCAACGAGCAATTGACCGTTTGTAAAATTTAACATTGCGGCTGTGCCGGTTTTTGATAAAGGCGAGGATGAATTTACTGCCAGCTTAACAATTCCGTTGGCGTAAGTTCCGTTAACATTTGCTAAGGATGCGCTGTTTGATGTCGGATTGGTTATGTTATTGTTGCAGCTTTCTAAAATTGAGCTTGCTATTGCCGGTACTGCCAAAACTATTGCGCCTTGTCCAGCTTTTTTGAAAAAATCCCTCCGGTTAATCTTCATAAATATTTCCTTAAATTGGTTAAAAATAAAAAAAGGCAGCGGTATAATTAATTATTAAAGGCTGATTCAGTTTATAAACAATGAATAGCCTTTAAAAAAATTCTATACGCACTACCTTAAATTTGATAGACAAAAATTTCGATAAGATAATTTATATTCAAGATAAGAAAAGCACATAATGATCTTTAACACAATAAATTACCGGTCTAAATTTCATCTTGCCAATTATTAAGTGCATCATCTAAGAAAATTTAAATGATAGAAATCTTTCTTGTAGTATCTTAATTTTAATTTGTCATCCCGAACTTGTTTCGGGAACTAATTCATTTATAATATTCTGAAATATTACCCGCAGCAGACAGAATGATATTAAACCTTAATTTCGCTTTTAGTCAATTTAGGTCACTACCGACTTTCTTATTCGTTTTGATTTATTTAATTTAGCGCATCAGAATATTTACGAAAACAAGAACGGCTATCATTTAAGATTTAATAAGAATTAGGAGAAGAAATGGCTTTGCTGCCTATCAATTTAATCGGAGATAAGATTTTACGAAAAAAAGCAATTCAACTGAAAGAAGTTGACATGAAGACTATCGAGCTTATACGGGATATGTTCGAGACGATGCATAATGCCAACGGGGTTGGGTTAGCTGCAAATCAAGTCGGCTCTGATAAATCTATTTTCATTGTCGATTTAGCTAAAGTTGAAGGACATGAAAAAGATAAGCCTTTTGTTTTTATCAATCCTAAAATTACTTTTAGATCTGAAGAGAAAGTTACAATGGAAGAAGGCTGTTTAAGTATTCCCGATATTCGCGCAGAAATTGATAGACCGGAGCGTGTAACAATTTCATTTAGAGATACGGATTTTATCGAACGCACTTTAAATGCCGAGGACTATCTTGCCAGAGTAATTCAGCATGAATATGATCATCTGCAGGGAACTCTCTTTACTGATTTAATCGATTCTGAAATGAAGAAAAAAGTGAATAAGGATATTATCAAGATTAAAAAAAGAAAAATTCAGTTCCAATATCCGGTAACGGATGACGTCAATTATCAGCTTGCATAAAATCCCGCTTTAAAAATGAAAATAATTTTTATGGGAACTCCGGATTTCGCCGTTCCCTCACTTAATGCGTTACTCTCAAGCAGCAATACTGTTGCCGCGGTAGTTACCGGACCGGACAAAGAAAGAGGACGCGGACAAAAAGTTTCCTTCACACCTGTTAAAGAAGCCGCAGTTAAAAATAATATTCCGGTTCTCCAGCCTGAAAGTTTAAAGGATAAGGATTTTATTTCGCAGCTTAAATCGTTTAATGCGGATTTATTTGTTGTTGTTGCCTTTAGGATTTTGCCGCGAGAAGTATTTACAATCCCTTCAAAAGGCTCGTTCAATCTGCATGGATCTTTGCTTCCGAAATACCGGGGTGCGGCGCCTATCCAGTGGGCTTTGATCAAAGGAGAAACAGAAACCGGCGTTACTACTTTTATGCTGGAAGATAAAGTCGATACCGGGAATATCCTTCTCCAGGAAAAATTAAAAATTGATGAAGAAGATGATTTTGGAACCTTGCATGATAAGATGAGTCTGCTCGGTGCAGAAATAGTTTTGCAGACCGTCAGCCTAATTGATAACGGAAAATATGAGTTAAAGAAGCAGGATGATTCGCTGACTTCTGCCGCACCTAAAATTACAAAAGAATTGTGTGAAATAAACTGGAATAAATCCGCTGAAGAAATTCATAACATGATCAGAGGTCTTTCTCCGTTTCCGGGAGCCTTTTTTAAGTTTAAAGACAAAACAATTAAAATTTATAAAACTAAAATATTGCAGAATCAAAATTTGAGTGCCGGAGAATTCTACCAAACAAAAAATTCACTGGCAATCGGAACCGGTACCGGCTCTCTGGATATTCTTGAGCTTCAGCAGGAAGGTAAACGCCGGATGAAAATAGATGAGTTTCTGAGAGGCTTTAGTTTCGTTAATAAGTGAATTGGATTACTCCACATTATTTGCGGATTCGTTATTATCTTTTCAAAACAAATATCTTTTAGAATTAAAAAATCATAAAACAATTTTCCATATTTTATGAATTATAAAAACAACATACTTGAGGCAATAGGAAACACTCCGCTCATTAAGCTGAACAAATTAAACAAGGGCTTGAAGCCAAAAATTTTTGCAAAGCTGGAGTCTGCAAATCCCGGCGGCAGCGTTAAAGATAGAATCGGTCTTTCGATGCTTGAAGAAGCCGAGAGAAGCGGCAAGATAAAGCCAGGCGGGACTGTAATTGAAGCAACCAGCGGAAATACCGGTATCGGACTTGCTCTTGCTTGTGCTGTGAAAGGTTATAAATCAATTTTTGTTGTTACTGATAAAGTCAGCAGCGAAAAGATAAATTATCTTAAAGCTTTAGGCGGAGACGTAATTGTTGTTTCCAACGCCGTTAAGCATGACCATCCTGATTATTACATAACAGTAGCGAAAAAAATAAACCAGGAAACTCCTAACTCTATTTTTATGTACCAGTATTCCAATCCGGCTAATCCGGAGGTACATTACCGTACAACCGGACCGGAAATTTGGGAACAGACTGACGGAAAGATTACACATTTTGTAGCGGGTATAGGCACTGGAGGAACGATAAGCGGAGTTGGAAGATATCTAAAAGAAAAAAATAAAAATGTACAGGTAATCGGTGCGGATCCATTCGGTTCGATCTTCAAAGAATATAAAGAGAAAAATGAAATGACTCAGGGGACTCCTTATCTTGTTGAAGGTATTGGTCAGGATTGCTTGCCGAAGAATGTACATTTCCAGTACATCGACAAAATTTATAACATCAGCGATATGGATTCCTTTAACTTTGCAAGGATGCTTTCGCGGGAAGAAGGAATTTTTTGCGGCGGAAGTACGGGAACTATTTTGGGAATAACGCTTCAAGTAGCAAAGGAATTGGATGAAAATGCCGTTATCGTTTTTATCGTATGCGATACCGGTGAAAGATATCTCTCTAAATTCCACAGCGATGAGTGGCTGAAAGAAAAAAGACTTTTACCTAATGAAATCAGAACCTTAAAAGATATTTCATCTGCAAAGTGGGAAGGCAGACAGAAAGAATTGACTTTTTTGAATCCTTATGACAAAGTGAAAGCCGCAGTTGAATTGCTTAATACAAAAGGCTTCTCGCAGCTTCCTGTAATTGATAGAGGTGAATCTGTCGGCAGTATAAGAGAAACAAAGTTGACCTGGGGATTACTTGAAAATCCGGCTTTGCTTGAGGCAAATATTCATGAAGTAATGGAACCAAGTTTTCCTTCACTTGACGAACGTACTGAACTAAGTAATGTTAAAAAATATTTGAGTGATTCTCCTGCAGTACTCGTAACCGAATACGGAAGGATTGTGGATATTATTACAAGATATGATATCCTTGAACACGCGAAGTTTTCATAATCGCATAGAACATAGTGCAAAGTGCATAGAGTGCATTACGCCATTTGCTTTGCGCTATGCATGCTTTACCGAAGCGAAGTTTCATTGTAATTGCAGTTTACTTCGGCTCTGCTTTATGCTCTCTGCGCTTTGCGAATTAGATTATCATGACATTGAATTTTGTATAAATATAATAAAGGATTATCCATGGGCTTTTCAACAGACGCAATTCACGCCGGGCAGCATCCGGATGAAGTAACCGGTGCGGTTATAACACCAATCTACCAAACATCAACCTATGCTCAGGAAGAATTAGGAAAAAATAAAGGCTACGAATACGGCAGAACGCATAACCTGACAAGGCAGTCTCTGGAAGCAAACATCGCCGCCTTAGAAAAAGGTAAATACGGAATTGCATTCAGCAGCGGTTTAGCCGCAACTCATTCATTGATGAGCCTTGTTAAAGCAGGCGACCATATTATCGTTACTAACAATGTTTACGGCGGAACTTTCAGATTATTTGAGCTTATCATGAAAGATTACGGACTCGAATATTCCTGGGTGGATACTACCGACCTGAATAACATCAAAAAGGCAATTAAGAAAAATACAAAGCTTGTTTATCTGGAGAGTCCCACAAATCCGATGCTGAATCTTACCGACTTGGAAGGAGCTTCAAAGATTTGTAAGGAGAATAATCTTTTAAGTATTGTGGACAATACTTTCATGAGTCCGTATTTCCAGAATCCTTTAACACTCGGCTGCGATATTGTTTTGCACAGCACTACAAAATATATAAACGGACACAGCGATGTAATCGGTGGAATTATCGTGACGGGCAATGACAAAGTTCATGAAAGGATCCGGTACGTTCAAAATGCTGTTGGTGCGGTTCCGTCTCCATTCGATTGCTGGCTGATTTTACGCTCCTCAAAAACCTTAGCGGTAAGAATGGAACGGCATAATCAGAATGCAGTAAAGTTTGCCGAATATTTAGTTGAATCAGGTGTTGCGGCAAAGGTTTATTATCCCGGTCTCCCAAACCATCCGCAGCATGAGCTGGCGAAAAAACAAATGCGGGGATTTGGCGGAATGATCTCCGCGGATTTCGGCAATGTTGATAAAGCAAAAAAGCTTTTAAAGAATGTTAAAGTGTTTACATTGGGCGAAAGCCTCGGCGGAGTTGAGAGCTTAATTAGTCATCCGGCAAGCATGACTCATGCATCCGTCCCTAAAGAGATCG
>JAJYSI010000072.1 GCA_021793635.1 Bacteroidota bacterium | reverse complement strand
GCAGTAAAAGAACAAAATCAAAATGCAGTTGCCGAGGCGTTTAAGCTTTTCCAAAATTATCCCAACCCGTTCAATCCTTCTACAACAATAAGCTATCAGCTTACATCAAGAAGCTTGGTTGAGCTAAAAGTATTTGATGCGCTCGGCAGGGAAGTAAAAACTTTAGTAAATGAAAATGAAAGCCAAGGACTTCATTCAATTAGTTTTAATGCGTCGGGGATAGCAAGCGGAATTTACTTTTACAGATTGAGAGTAACCGGCTCGAATGGTAAAAGCGGAAATTTTGTTTCTGTAAAGAAGATGATTTTACTCAAGTAGTTATGCCGGAGTTAAACTTCAGGACAACAAAAAGGTATCAAATAGTATTATCGTAAATAGGAATACAAATGAGAAAATTAGTTTATATAATTATAGCAGCTATTGTATGTTCTTCAATTATTTTAAGTGCAAAGGAGAAAGCTGATAAAAAGGAAAATGCAATTGATAAAAAAGTAAAAGCATTAATATCAAAAATGACGCTCGAAGAAAAAGTCGGGCAAATGACTCAGATAACGATTGAAACAGTTTCTAAGCAGCATGGAACAGCAACGCAGCAGTTCGAATATGATCCGGAAAAGCTGAAAGAAGCTATCGTAAAGTATCATGTCGGTTCTCTCTTGAACGTTTACGACGTTGCTCTGGATGTGGATTACTGGCACAAGATGCTTACGGCTATTCAGGATATTGCAGCAAAAGATACGCGATTAAAGATACCGATACTTTACGGGATTGACGGAATTCACGGTGCTAATTACACTAAAGGCGCAACGTTATTTCCGCAGGCAATAAATATGGCGGCAACTTTCAATTCAGATCTTGTAAAGAAAGAAGGAGAAATTACCGCGCTCGAAATAAGAGCATCGGGCATACCATGGAATTTTTATCCGGTATTGGATTTAGGCAGACAGCAGTTATGGTCGAGGTTATGGGAAACTTATGGAGAAGATGTTTATCTCGATTCGAAAATGGGAGAAAGCTATATTGAAGGTGCGCAGGGGAATGATATTGGTGAGAAGGATAAAGTTGCCGTTTGTTTAAAACATTATGTCGGCTACAGCTTCCCTTTAGACGGTAAAGACAGAACTCCGGCATGGATTCCTGAGAGGATGATGAAAGAATATTTTCTTCCTCCTTTTCAAAAGGCAGTCGAAGCCGGTGCGCAGACTGTTATGGTAAATTCTTCGGAGATAAACGGAATACCGGGGCATTCCAATTATCATTTATTGACTGAAGTACTTCGCGGCGAAATGAAGTTTAAAGGTATTGTCGTTTCGGACTGGCAGGACATTGAGCGTCTTTACACGAGAGATAAAGTTGCAGACTCACCCGAAGACGCGGTTAGAATGGCAGTAATGGCGGGCGTTGACATGAGCATGGTTCCGACGGATTACAGCTTCTATAATTACCTATTAAAGCTTGTTCAAGAAGGCAAAGTGCCGGAGAAAAGAATTGACGAAGCTGTTGCGCGCATTCTCCGCGTAAAATACTTGTTGGGCTTGTTTGATAATCCATACCCGGATGAAAGTTTAAAGTCTAAGTTCGCTTCAAAAGAATCTGATCAAGCTAACTTGCAGGCATCGGAAGAATCAATTGTTCTTGCAAAGAATGAAGGAAACGTTCTTCCGCTTTCTAAGGATTCAAAAGTTCTTGTTGCGGGTCCTACGGCAAACATGCTTTCAGTTCTTAACGGAGGATGGACTATTACTTGGCAGGGAAATGAAGAGTCGCTTTATCCCAAAGATAAACCGACAGTACTAAAGGCAATCACGGATAAAATAAAATCCGGCAGAGTGAAATATGTTCAGGGTGCGGATTTCGGTAAGGAAGTCGATATTGATGAAGCGTTAAATGCAGCAAAAAATGTTGATGATATTGTACTTTGCCTCGGTGAAAATGCGTATTGCGAAACTCCCGGCAATATAAATGATTTAACGCTGGATAGTGCTCAATTAAATCTTGCAAAGGCATTGATAGGAACCGGTAAGCCGGTAATAATTGTAATGATTGAAGGGAGACCGCGAATAATAAGAAGCATTGTTGATGGAGCTAAGGCTGTGGTGCTTGCTTTCCTTCCCGGCATGGATGGAGGCGAAGCAATCTCAAATATTTTATTCGGCGATGCAAATCCGAGCGGTAAGCTTTCGGTAACTTATCCGAGGTATCCCGATGATCTAATGCATTATGATTATAAACCTCTTGAGGCTGAAGAAGGCAATACCTTTAATCCGCAATGGTCGTTTGGATACGGATTAAGCTATACAAATTTTTCTTATTCTAATTTGAAGGTTGATAATTCCGAATACAAAAAGGGAGAAAAGATTTCTGCAACAGTAGAAGTAAAAAATACCGGAAGCAGAAAAGGAAAAGAAGCAGTTCTGCTTTATCTTAATGATGAGTACGGATCTGTATCTCGTCCGGTTAGACAATTAAAAAGATTTACTAAGATTGAGCTTAATCCGGGAGAGACAAAAACCGTAAAGTTCATCCTTGATGATTACGATTTATATTTTATTGGCAGGCAGAATAAAAGAATTGTTGAGCCGGGAAAATTCAAAATTATTATGAGAAATTTAAGTACGGAGTTTACTCTGTTAAATGAGCATATTTAAGTAAAAAGATTTTTCATAGCCTCCTTTAAATTGATAAAAGCCTCAACTTAATCTTATAAAAAAGATTGTTGAGGCTTTTTAATAAAAGGACGGACTCTTCAGCAGGCACTTATCAAATTATTATTTTAATAAATCTATTTATCAAAATAATAAGGAAATTTTTTGTATTAGATTTTCGAAAAGGCAAGGCATCATTATTTGTATTAAAGCGTCAATATCATATATAAATAAATTAATATCGGATTCTAAATTCAGGCACAGGATTTGAATTATTAGAAATATCTTTTTTCATTAAGGAGTTAAATAAATGGCAGTTCAGACGATAAGCAGCACCAGCTTAGGACAAAAGGCTTCATCCTCAAATTCAAATTATACTACAGCATTAACATTTCTTACATCATTATTTTTTATATGGGGCTTTATCACCTGCTTAAATGATATATTGATTCCTCATTTGAAATTGGTGTTCTCCTTAAATTATGCAGAGGCAATGTTAGTACAATTCTGTTTTTTCACTGCATACTTTATTGTTTCGCTGCCGTCAGGTATGATAGTAGAGAAGATCGGATACAAGAGAGGGATAATAATCGGTTTGGTTACTGCCGGAGTAGGCTGTATTGCTTTTTATCCTGCCGCCGGATTAAGATCATACCCGCTTTTTCTTCTTGCATTATTTATACTTGCATCAGGTATTACGCTTCTTCAGGTGGCGGCGAATCCTTATGTAGCAATTCTCGGAAAGCCCGAAACAGCATCGAGCAGATTAAATTTAACTCAAGCATTTAATTCGCTGGGAACGACGATCGCTCCACTTTTCGGGTCACTTATAATTCTGTCGGTTGCAGTAAAGACAACTGAAGAGCTTCAGAAATTATCACCTTCACAATTGAATGCATACCAGCTTACCCAGGCTAGTGCTGTTCAGATGCCGTATTTAGGGCTCGCGGCTGCGTTATTAATTATTGCGGGAATTTTTTCTGTTGTTAAGCTTCCGGAGATTGAGGCAAAATCAATACCTGCAAGCGGCGGCAATGGGAAGAGTTATGATGAAGTCCATGGAAGCGCCTGGGGTTACAAGCATCTATATCTTGGTGCAATCGGTATTTTTGTTTACGTAGGTGCCGAAGTTTCTATCGGCAGCTTTCTTGTGAATTATTTCGGCAGCAAAGAAATTTTATCTATGCCTGCAGCCCAAGCCGGTAAGTTTGTAGCTTTATATTGGGGCGGTGCTATGATAGGACGCTTTATCGGTTCCGGCGTACAAAGAGTAATTAAACCGGGTTATGTTTTAGCTTTCAATTCATTCGCAGCAGCTCTGCTTGTTATTACTTCAATGTCTACCTTCGGATATTTTGCAATGTGGTCTATTGTTCTTGTGGGCTTATTTAACTCAATAATGTTCCCGACAATATTTACTCTCGCAATTGACGGATTGGGAAAACATACCGGACAGGGATCCGGAATTCTGTGCATGGCAATAGTCGGCGGTGCTATCATACCGGTAATTCAAGGTTTAATTGCCGATAAGATAGGAGTGCATCATGCTTTTATACTTCCGGTAATTTGTTATTTATTTATAGCATATTACGGGATAAAGGGACATATTCCGGCGTTTGCCAAACTTTCCAAAGCTGAAATATAATTCCGATACAGAAGCCGGATACATCGAATGCATATCTAGAAGAAAGTATAGAATTGAACCGAACCAGCCGGCAGCATGCCAGGTGCATGCCGAGATCTTACTAAGATGTGTGCATTCAGAGTGTGTTCAGGGTATAATCAGAGTATATTCAGAGTGCATTCAGAATTGAGTATTCTATTAAATAATTACTGTCAGCACCGAAGCCGGGGATGAGCTGCGATAATCCGGAAATAAAAGAAGGCGGAACAGCATCGCTTGCATTTGAAAGTCTTTATTATGAGGAAGATATCTTTAGGAGAGAGCAGATAAGGAAAAATCTGCTTGAATACTGCAAGATGGATACGCTGGAAATGGTGGAAATGTTTAATAAATTAAAGGCACTTAACAATTAGGATAGAATGTAATTTGAGTATAGAATGAAATCTGATAGTATAAAAAAAACAAGAAGAACAAATTCTAATTTTACCGGACCATCTCACTCTCATGAAAATGTTTTATCAAGAATTTCCTCTTGAAAAGATTTGTTAGACACTGTCTGACAAATCTATACCGGCATTGTGCAGACACTGTCTACACAGTCTTAATTGATAGAATTATCAAATAAATCCGTTGTCCTGGTCTCAAAATTTTCGCTTATTTTTAAAAAAATATTAACTCTTCCCGATGAAATTCAATTAGCAAATGAGATTGAATGAACAAGAAGGATGCTTGAAAAAAGAAAATAATTTCTAAAGGAGAATATGAGAAATATGGAATAAAATGAACAAATATAGAATTTATATTGATGAAGTAAGCTAACGCAGTTAATTCTAAAGCAGGTGTTTGAAGGGAGACAAATTAACCAATGAAGAATGATGAATGAAAATAGAGAGAAGGGTTTATGAAATTCTTTTTTATATTTATATCTAAGTTTTGCCAACTAATAAAACATTAACGTAACGATGGACTTAACAATAATTGAAAAACATATACCACCAAAAATTCTTCAACGTGGCTATGAATATTATACTAACAGGCAGGTAATTTCACTTGAAGAGAACGAACCCGGTGTTTGGGACGCTATTGTTTCCG
The DNA here is from genome assembly GCA_021793635.1 of Bacteroidota bacterium. Next base: position 4,877 of record JAJYSI010000072.1, on the reverse strand, counting down.
GTAGTGAGGATTACGAAGTAACTGTGGAAATAGAAAACGGGGAATTAAAATATTGGGATTGCGATTGTCCTTTTGAAGATGGTATATGCAAGCATGTAGCGGCTGCTATCTATGCAATTTCAGAAATTAAAAGACCGGAAAGTAGTACAAAGATTAAAAGTGTAAAAAAGAGAAAGGCTGATGAATTAGGTATAATATTTTCTAAAACAACGAAGGAGGAACTGCAGGAATTTATAGTCTCTCAGTTTAGGAGGGACAGTAATTTAAAGAATGCATTTACTGCACATTTTTCAGAATACATTGATTCGGACGCTGAGGGCAAGTACAGAAAGATTGTTAAGAATTTGATTAATGCGGCAGGGGATAGGTATGGCTTTGTAGATTACCGTTCGGCTCGCAATTTAGCAATGAATCTATCCGCTCTTCTTAATAAGGCAGCGCTGCTGCTTGAAAAGAGGAATTTGATGGAAAGTCTTAGCATAGTTAAAATACTTATTGAAGAAATTCCGCTGCTTGTGCGGCATGAGGACGATTCTGCCGGCAGTGCCCGCGAGATTTCCGATTTTGCATTCGAAATATTTTCCTTAATTGTCTCCAAAGCTCCGCCTCAATTAAAGGATGCTTTATTCCAATATTGCCTGGATGAATATCCAAAGCAAAAATACCACGATATTGGCTTTGAGGATGGATTCTTGTACATTTTACCGTTACTAATTTCAACAGGCGAACAAGAAAAGAAATTTATTGAAATGATAGACAAGCAGGTTGAGGTAGAGAAGACAAAAGAATTTGGTGAATACGGTATCAGCCCTCTTCTTAAATTAAAATTTGATTTTTTATCTGAAAGAAATCTTAAAGAAGAAGCCTGGGAATTAGCCGAGACAAATAAGCAGTACCCTGAAATGATGAAAATATTAATCGAAGATAAGATTAAAAGAAAAGATTATATTAAAGCAGCAGAGCTTTGCTATGAAGGCATAAAGATTGCCGAAGGGAAGCAGCATCCGGGAACTGTAAAGGATTGGAAGGAAAAGCTTCTTTCAATTTACGAGAAGACAAAAAACATTACGGAAATTCGGAAGATAGCTGAGGATCTTTTCTTCTATCATCTTTATGAAATGGTCTATTACAAAAAATTGAAGAAGACATTTGAGCCGGAAGAATGGAAGAACATTTGTGAAGGGATTATTGAGAAAGTTAAAGATAAAAGACAGATAGGAAGCTATTCTGATGCATATATTCTTGCAAAGATATTTGTCGAAGAAGATTATAAGGAACGTCTGTTAAAATTATTGGATATAAATAGGGAACACATCCATTTAGTGGATGAGTTTGCAAATTATTTAATAAATGATTATCCGGATAAGATACTTAACTATTACGAAGGCGGTGTAAGAGCAATTGCAAAAAATACAGGGCGGAATTTTTATAATGAGATTGCTTTGTATCTTAAGAAGATGAAAAAAATCAAAGGCGGCGAAGATAAGGTAAAATCAATAATATTTGATTTCCAGACTACCTATAAAAACCGCAAGGCTATGATGGAAATCCTTGCGAAAATTAAGTAAGAAATTGGTCCATTTAATTTTAAAAACAAAGATAGATTTAATTATAATATAAAAAATAGTATAAAGGGATCGGAATAACTGCATCAAGGCAGTTAACTACTAAACAGGCGTTTGAAGAAAGTCTTATTTGGTTATCAAATACCGTATTGCACTCAAAACATGTTTAATATATTTTAGTTAAGTATGAAAAATCTAAAAGAAATAAAAAAGCTTCTAGAGTATTGTAAGCAGAAGCTCTCAGATAAATATCCTATTAAGAGTATAGGAATATTCGACTCTATTGTAATAGGTGATGCAACAGAAGTAAGCGACATAGATATATTGGTAGAATTTGACAAACCCATCGGACTGGATTTTGTTCTTCTTGGAGGCGAACTTGAAGATATATTGGGCGTTAAGGTCGATTTGGTTACTCCCAATGCAATTAAACCGCGTATGTTTGAATATATAAAGCAAGACCTTATTTATGTCTAGGAGAGAATGGAAAATACTTTTTGATGATATGAAAGTATTAATAAAATAAATTAGTATACTGATGGATTTTCATTTGAAGAATTTGCTTTTAGTTCACAGGTAATAGACGCCGCAGCATGGAATATTGAAATTATAGGGGAGTCATCCAAAAATATCCCACCGGAAATACAAAATAAATTTAAAGATATTCCCTGGCAGAAAATAAACGGGATAAGAAATAGAATCGTTCATTAGTATTTATCCGTGGACATTTCTATTATCTGGTTTATCGTCCAAAATGAACTTGGACCTCTTAAGAAAGTGCCTCAAAAACATATTAAAGAGAATAAATAAATATTTATGAACACCTCAACAATTGTACAGTCGGTTTGGGATTAATGCAATACATAAAGAGTCAATGACTTAAGCTGCTGCAATTATCAAAGCCGCTTACTTTACTTCTTTTCCTTAAAAAGGCTAACGGATATTCCAAGCCGCAATTTGAGAGAGAAATAAACATTACCAACAAAATATAATTGGAAGATCTTATGAAATTTAAAAACGGCGCAGAGAAGGGAAAAAGTGAATAGTCAATTGGCGAGGGGAAAATAGTTATCATCGGTGTAAATTGAAGTTCTATAAATTTAATTTGCTGAAAATGTACGGAGTATTTGGAACATGCATGAGCGGCATAAATTTACTTTGGTGTCACCCGGATTGTTTTGTTAAACTTAATAACAGCAATTTAATAGTGAAATCCGATCCAAGAAATGGTTAAAGTAAAAGAGTCTATGAGTCAATTCCAAGTGCGAGTAAAAAATGATTAATCAAATAATAATTTAAGTGCCTCAGAGGGAAAAATATTTTACATTTTATTCACTGTCTGAAATAATATAAATTTTGCAGCATCGATTTTCTTAACTTAAATCGTACAAGTAAAAAATTATTTTCCGCATACCTTTATTTCCGCGTAACAGCTACATCTATCCTTCGCAGAATTTACTTGCCTTTTTCTTTACGTAAATTAAATTGAGAATGTATGAAGCGGCTACTGTTAAAGCGCACGCCGCCGATACAAATACATTCCTTACAAAATAATCCGCCGCTACCGACGCAGCTAATAACAGCATCATTGTTACGGCGAGGATAATATTTTTATCCCTTCTCAAAAGAATTGAACCGTCCGCATTGTACGGTTTACCGCTGTTCTTAAAGAGATAAACAATCCACACGACAAATGTTACGCTCCCCATCCCCGCAAACAATCCTCTTATAAAATCATGAAGATTAAATTCCGTCTTCGATATTTCAATTAAGATTACACCGGTTATTAATAAAGTTACAGAAGCTGCCGATAAAATCAATGCTGTCTTTTTATTCTTTGCTTTCATTTTTACTCCATTTTATTTTTCGAAATTAAATTATTAAAACCGTTGAAACGGTTATAAGGACTTGCTTTTTGTATAATTAACCCACGGATTATTCCGTGGATTAATAAGAAGTTAGCATTTGTAATGACATATTAAGTAACTCCATTCTCATTCAAATCTTCTTTTATTTTAATTAATTCTTTCTCAATCGGCTCGTTCTCATTCTTAAATCTCCGCATTCTGAACTTTAAACCGAAGAACAATACCGCCATGAGAACCGCCGTCATAATAATATGGAAGCTTATTCTTTCAAGCATCTGCATTCCGCTGAGCAGATCAAGATATATTATGTTTAATCCGGCAATTAGGACTGCACCGAACGCCATAAAGTCTTTCTTAAAAAATTCTCTCTGCGCGGAGAAATTCTTCAGCACATCATCTATAAAATCCAGACTGTTCTCCTTCAGGTTAAGATTAGCAGTCTTTAACTGCAGCTTTAAATATCTAGTCCAGAAGCCGGCTATAGAAATTACAATAAGACCGACAGCCGCCGCTTTAAATGCGCTGAAGGGTGTCGCAAAAAGCATCGTATAAACCAACAGCACCGTTGCGATTATTATACCGATGGTTTTTACGATGTTGATCCGCAGTATTCTCTTCTCAAACTTCATAAGTTTTGATAAAGAATCCGATGTAATCTTACCCGTATCAAATGCCGCCGCCGCAGAAGGCATCTGTTCTTTCCAGCTTTTTCTTAATTCATCTAATTCTTTCATTCCATTCCTCCCATTGTTTTAGTGAGGTTGGTTTTTATCCTGTTAATTTTTACTCCCACATAATTGCGGCTTATTCCTACCACCTCGGCAATCTCATCGTAGCTCATTCCTTCCAGAAAGAGACCGATGATTATTCTATCCTGTTTGTCCAGCAGTGCGATGGCTTTGTGAAGGTTCTTCAAGTCCTCATCAAGATTCTTTTCAAAAGGACTGCTGCCGCCGTGCATCTCCTCAAGCTCGTGATGCTCAAGGTTTTGGAATCTCTGGGATTTTGTTTTGTATCTTTTATTAAAGAGGAGCGCGGAGTTTACTGTTATCCTATAAATCCATGTGCTTATTTTCGATTCGTTCCTAAAGCTGTCCAGGCTTCGCCATACGTTGGTCATTACTTCCTGGAACAGGTCGTCAACTTCATCCTTGTTGTTAAGCGATGTGTAACAGAGACGAAATATCCTGTCTTTGTTTTCTTTAAAGACTTCGGTAAACAGCTTCTCTTTTTCTTCAGAGCTCATTCGGAAAGAAACCTTGTAAATTGAGAGTAATAATGCCGCCTAACATAATAAAATGTTTCGAATCGCCCGCCGCCGCGGCTGACTTAGTCATCCTTCCCATAAAATTCCGTTATTGTCCTAAATAATTTTTTTCATCTTCAATACTTTAGAGAAAGCAAAAGCGGATTTATTACAGCGAATCTAAAAAATATTAGATCG
>JAJYSI010000071.1 GCA_021793635.1 Bacteroidota bacterium | reverse complement strand
TTCTTAATTTTACTATTCGATGTTAAATTAGATATTGTACCGGCATTAACAAAACAAGCAGTAATTAAGGCTGTTAATAAAATAATAATGAATTTTCTATACATCATTTTTTCCTTAGAGATTAATAGTTTTATTATTTGTATATAATTGAATTTCGAACATTATATTGCTGAAGATTTGCATCTCGCTCGAATTTTTCTAAAAGTAATTCTAAAATGTTTGAGTATTTATTTTAACAATTGCCGCAGTTGATGCCGGAACAAGAACTGTATAGCTTTTTGTTTTAGTGTCGATAGATTCGACTGGCAGCCATCTCCCCTTCCATTTAGTAGAATTACTAATTCTTACTCCGCCTAAAGTTACATCGGCTGTATCACGCACTCCATTTTTAGCCTTCAAATAAATAACTTTAGCGCTACCGAAATTAGTGTTTGCTTTAATTTTTACTTTGGCATCTCTTTCACCGGCGTTATGTTCTTTATTTATTATGGTAATATATAGTTCATTTGAATCCGTAACAGCGTAAGCAGTAATATTTAATTTATTAGGATTATGTATTGAAACAGATTCAATTCTTCCGTGTCCGCCAATATCAAATGCTTTAATACCATAGCCCATTGGATAAATAGACAAACCTTTTGGACCAAGATAAAATGTCCCATTTAACTTCCATTGGGTAGTATGAAAGTCAACTCCCTCTGCACCATGTTCAGCCCACCAATGCATAAAGTCTAATGCATATAAGGCAGTAGCAAAACAATTATTTCCGCCCTTTACACCGGGCTCCGGGACATAATAGCTATTTGCTTCGGTAAACCTGTAAGGATACCCTAAAGAGTCAACCGTTTTCGCAAAAGCATTATATCGAACTGGATAATTTAATGTATCCCAGCTTGGTGATAATACTTCATCAATTATCTCTTGGGGAGTTTTATTCTTTGCATCGTTTCCGACATAATAATGAGGGAAAATATATTTTATTTTATCGGAATTTTTTTCATCTTTTGCAAAATCCACAGTCCAGGCAGATCCATCAGTTGCATTATCCGGACCGCCAAATTTTGCATCCGGTACGGCAGAAGAAACAACAGATAAAAAATGCCTCCATCTTGGTAAATAAGTAGAATAATTATGAATTACAGTATCTCTAAAATAATTATCCGGCTCGTTGCCAATTGCAAAGCAATCCAGGTATTGTCTGTAATTATTCCAAACATATTTTGCAATCGAAGCATCAACTGTAGGATTACCATTCTGTAATCTAAGAGAATATATAACTTTTACTTTTGCTGCCTTTGCGAAACGGAATAATGCATCTATATCCTTAAATGAAGGATGATAACCAAGACTGTTTGTATCTGATGAAGATCCTCCAATCCTAAGATTTTTAATTCCAAGATTATTGAAGAGAGCCAGCATTTGTTTATCATTAGAATCAAATAAATACCCTTTTGCTCCACGATAGTTTTTACGCAATGCAAGCATCTCAAAACTATGACCGATGAAATCTGCCGGGATAAATCTTCCAGGAACCTTTGTATTAATTGAAATTGTTACTGGAGATTGCGGAAAACCAATATTTATTCCAAAGAGAAGAGCTAATAAAACATTTTTAATATTCATAACATTTATAAATTTTTATTTTACTAATAAAAAGTTTTAATTATAGAAATAGGAACCGTTGGTAATATACTGTAATACTTCGGAGTCCCGCTTATTTTGTCAGTAAATCTTCCGGCATTTATTTTCAATTTGCCTGATTTAGCATTGCCATCAATCCAAAATATTTTTTCCAAAGTATCCGGTATTGAGAGAACTGATAACTTCAAGGTAATATTATGGCTTTTTCCTTCAGTCCATACTGCAGCTTTTACAGAACCACTGGTGTTCTTCAATATTAAGACAACATCAGAATCATTTTTCGTATTGATCCGACCACTGACATAATATCCTGAAAGTTCATGTAAAAATACTTTTGCTGCATAGTATAATGGTTTAGGCTTCAAATCAGATGTTACCAAGCCGCGGTTTTGTCCAATCGTTAACAAACTTGTACCGTCGTTTTTCCAATCGTACCATATTGAAAGAGGCAAACCTAAGTACAAATTAAAAAGCTGCATACGCGCAAAATAGTCTGCCTGTGTTTGCAGAGGAACTCCTCTGTTTGTAAGGCAAGATGAGTAACCCCATTCTCCGCTAATAACAGGAATTTTTTTACCATCAGGTGCATATTGAAGAATTAAAGATTTAAGTTTTATAAAATCCGACGCAGCAGTTTCCGGCATTAAAGGCGGAGGACCATCCCTATAAGGGTGCACACTAACTGCACTTAAAAATTTGAGTATACCTGATTGGAAAAGAGTATCTATAAAACCCCAGCCGAAATGAACCATTGCCGGCGCTATAATAGTTGCGCTGGGATCTGCATTATGAATAGCCTTACATGTGGTAAAAGCCAGTTTTGTATATTGAGCTGCATTTGGATATGGTCTCCAGAAGGCACGGTTATTTGGTTCATTCCAAATCTCCCAGATTATATTGTGTCCCTTAAAATGTTTTACTGCAGCTACTGCCCATTTTTTATATGCTTCAATATTTGCGTTGTTATTAGGTCCCCAATTTAATCCATTGTCTGTATAAAGCGAATTATTATAATCCAGTATAAAAAGCGCTCCGATATTTCTCTGATCTAATTCTGCAATTAAAGTATCGTATGAAGACCAATCATATTTACCTTTAACTTTTTCAATTCGGTTCCAGAACATATCCATCCGAATATGTTTAAAGCCAATCTCAGAAATCATATCAAGATCTTTAGCTCCTCCGGTAACAAAATGAATATTAACGCCGACACTTGCAGGGATAACTGTTTCCGGTATCCTTGACGTAACATCTTGCGCTAAAACAGATTGATTCAGTAGTATAATAAAAGATAAATATATCGATATACTTAACGATAATCTCTTATTGAAAAATACACAGCTATTCAAAAATGCTCCTCTTTTTATTACTTAAGATAATTGATAAATATTAAGTGGTAGAATCTATTTTATATTCTATACTAAAAAAGAATTGTAAAAAATATGATTGTTAAAATGATCCCTTATTAATAATCCCTTTGGTTCTGATTAAAAAAAATTAACAACAACTAAAATTTTTCGTCGGATATTTTCTTATTAAAATTAAAATAGTTTGAAAGCTTAAACCGGAATCCGCTTTCCTGAATAAAAATTGCGGCAACAATTATAGCTCCTTTAAGCATGAGTTGAAAATCTTTTTGAATTCCATGCAGCCCCAAAATGTTACTCAATAATCCAATAATTAAAACGCCGGCAAAAGTTCCTTCTAAACTTCCTTTCCCTCCCATTAAACTAGTGCCGCCAATAACAACCGCCGCTATTGCATCTAATTCATAACCGACTCCATCGTTAGGATTACCTTGAAGTAATTGACCTGTATGAATTACACCGGCTAATCCCGAAAGAAACCCAATAATAACAAACGTGTATGTCCTAATCCATTTTACCTTTAAGCCCGCCAGAACGGCTGCTTCTTCATTACTTCCAATTGCATATACATATCTTCCGAATTTTGATTTTCTTAAAATTATAAGAAAAAAAATCGTCACGAATATAAAAATATATACGGGGAAAGGTACACCAAGATAATTTGTAGTAAAGATTTTAAATATTGTGGGTGCCGCTCCGGGTCCAAAACCAATATCACGCGAATTATTATTAGAAATAAAAAGTGCTAATCCTCTGGCTGCAGTCATCGTAGCTAAGGTAACAATAAATGACTGCATTTTTCCCCATGAAGTAATAGCACCGTTTAAGAATCCGACAACGCTGCCAGCCAATAATGCAATGACTACGGTAATAATAAAACCTAACTGCCAATCCATTAATCCGAATGCTGTAATCGTTGCACTTAATGCTAGAATGGAACCGACTGAAAGATCTATACCGCCGGCAATGATTACCAAAGTCATTCCTAAAGAAATAATTCCGTTTTCTGATACCTGCCGTAAAACGTTAGTTAGGTTTTCAAATTTTAAAAATACCATATTACCATGATTATCAACAGGAGAAATAATAACGCACATTATAAAAATAATTACTACTCCCGCTACCGGCTTCATCCAGTCATTTTCCGCAAACCTGAGTTTATTATTTCTAAGCATATTCTTCTTTTTGATTTAATGTATAATGCAAAATATTTTTTGTATCTGTTTCCTTCGTTTTTAATTCTGCGGTAAGTTCACCATTAAAAAGTACAAGCACACGATCGCAAATTTTTAATAACTCCGGTACTTCTGAAGTACTAACAATAAAAGAAATACCTCTTCTGCTTAATTCTTTCATCAAATTATAAATCTCTTCTTTTGCACCGACATCAATTCCTCTGGTTGGTTCATCAAGAAGCATGATATACGGGTTTGTCAGCATTCCCCGGCTAATTAAAACTTTTTGCTGATTGCCTCCGCTCAATGTCTGTATCGGCTGTCGAAGTGAATTAAATTTTATATTCAGCATTTTAAATTGATCATTTACAATCCTGTTTATTTTCTTTTTGTGCAATATTCCTAAAGAAGAATTATCATCCAGATCAGAAATAATACTGTTGTTTATTAGGTCAAGCCCTGCAAAAATCCCTTCAGCCTTTCTATCTTTGGATAAATAAAAAATATTCCTCTTTAAGGAATGCACTGCTGATTTTGGTTTGAATTCTCCGTTGCCTAAAAAGATCTTTCCAGTATATGATGATTTAAATTCTCCGTATAAAAATTTTAATAATTCCGATTTTCCGGAGCCGAGTAATCCTGCTAAGCCTAATATTTCTCCTTTTCTTAATTCGAACGATATACCGGAGAGATAAATTTTATTTTTATCAAAAACTGTTAAATCTTTCACTTGAAAAACAACTTCATCTGATGGAGAATGTTTTATTTTATTTGTTTCTATTAATTCCTTACCCACCATTTTATTTATTAGCTCACTGCGCGAAATTTCTTTCGTCCCATATTTACCAATAAAATTTCCATCACGCAGGACAATAATGTCATCGGCAATATCGTAAATTTCTTCAAAACGATGTGAAATAAAAATAACAGCCTTACCCCTTTGTTTTAACACGCGAATTTTTTCGAAAAGAATTTTTATTTCGTTTTCGGTTAGGGCGGATGTCGGTTCATCAAATATAATAATCTTCGCATCTTTTGAAAGCGCATGGGCAATTTCAACTACTTGCTGCCATCCGACACTAAGATTCTTAACTTTTATATTTGAAGAATATGGGAAGCTGAATTCTTCCAATATTTTTTCCGAATCTCTGGTTAGTTTTGAAAAATCCAAAAGCCCTATTTTATTTACCGGTTCGTTTCCAATAAAAATATTTTCGGCAACTGTTAGGTCTGGAAAACAACTTAGCTCCTGATGAATGATAGATATTCCTAAATCTTTTGCCTCTTTAGGATTCTTAAAGAATATCTTTTGATTATCAATAAAAATTTCACCTTCATATTCTGCGTATACACCGCTCAATATTTTCATCAGTGTCGATTTCCCCGCCCCATTCTCGCCTACTATAGCTGTTACACTTCCTTTTTCAATTTCAAAGGAAATACCATGTAATACTTCTACTCCCTTGAATGACTTTTTAATACCTGAAAACTTTAGCATTTAATTATTTTATTTTTTTATTTCTTTTCAGCCAGGTATTCTTCAGCATTCTTAGGTGTAATTTCATAATTAGAAAGAGTGATTTGTTTTGGAACTTTTTCGCCTTTCAAAATTTTTATAGCAGTCTGAATAGCCTCTTTCCCTCCGGTTGGATAAATGAATGTACCACTTAACTGACCGTTTGCCACTGCCTGAATTCCACCTTCCGGTCCTGGCAATCCGTCAATACCTATAAAATAAATACTCTTTGCTCTGCCGACATTTTTAGCAGCCAGATAAGCTCCTATTGCCATAGGGTCATTCTGCCCAAATACTAAATTAATATTATTATATCTCTGTAAAGCATTTTCCATGATAGTTCTTCCCTTTTCCCGCAGCCAGGCACCGTCTTGAGAATAAATAATTTTTATATTCGGATAATTTTTTATTCCTTCCATAAATCCGTCGTGTCTTTCAATTGCGGGTGTCGAGCCTTTCAAGCCCCAAATTTCAACTACATTACCCTTCCCTTTAAGCAATTTAGCAGCATACTCACCGGCTTCTTTTCCTATTTCAACGTTGTTCGCACCGATAAAACAAGTATACTTATCAGAAGAAATATTCCGATCAATAACAATTACCGGTATGCCGCTGTCATACGCTTTTTCTACAACTCCTGTTAACGGCTTTGCTTCGTTCGGCGATATCATAAGTAAATCAACACCGCGAACAATAAAGTTTTCAACATCGGCTACCTGCCTTGAATTACTTTGCTGCGCATCAGAAATTAGCAATTTTATTTCCGGATGCTTTGCAGCTTCTGCTTCCATTTGCTTGTTCATTGCCTCGCGCCAGGGCTCAGCACTGTTGCATTGTGAAAATCCGATTAAATACTGATGCTTTACTCCTTTTTCTTTATTACTCTTACAAGAAGAGAAAAATATTGAAAGTATAACGATAAATAAAATTTGTACCGATGGAATTTTCATAACTAGTCTTTATTGATTGTTAAAAGTCTAAAATTATTTTAAGATTGTTCTTATAAATATTATTATTCTTTTTTTAAATGAAAAGGTAATTTAAATATTACTTAATTAAATTCTCAAGCGCCCACACGTAATTGCGATTTTGAAAAAACAACTTCTAAACGAAAGTTATTAATTATTTTATGATTAAATAAAATGGTAAACCTTTATACTTCACCGCAAATACTTACTTGCAATCCCAACTCATTCATAGCTGACGCTTTTACATGAAGTCCCTTTTTGGCGCTTTGTAAATCCGGAGCATAAACAACTTGTATATGATTTGATTTGTGTCTTGCCATCATTTGATCTCTTGTTACTCCCTTTAAGATAACATTCATAATAGGCCATTGATACGTTGTCAGCTTTAATCTTTCTTCAATTTCCTGCGGCGGTAATTTAACAACTTCGCCTATTCCGGTATCATAACTTAATTTTCCTTTATCAATAAATACCCGGCTCCAAACAATGTATCCAGGTTTACTTACTCCTTTTAATGTTCCTCCGCCAAGTTTAAAATAGACTGGAGGCTGACGTTCACTTACTGCTTCCGCATATCCGCCTTCAATATGTGCGGCGGGAATTGCACCTGAAATCTGGAAGAGCCATACAAATTCATTTAACCCGTTTCCCATATAATGTCTGCCCCATCGAATGTCATGCAATGTTGTTTCCGGAGAATAGCCCAGAGATTTCCATATCTTATAAGTTATAAAAGAATCTATTCCCGCACATTCATCCGCTTCATTGAAATGCGGCAGGGCATCTCCTTCGTATAATATTTCATTCGTTTCTTCATTATTAACCGGTGGTCTATCAACATTATTTAATAAGCCTTCTGTTAAATCCGAAGCTGGGCATAGGTCTTTTAATCCCTGCTGATATTGAATTCCAATTACACCGCAGCCAAATTCATCTGCAATTCGCAATGCAGCTATATACATCTTGCATTGCTGAATAATTTGATGTTCGGTTAAGTCTGTTGCTTCATTGTTGCCAAGTTTAAATTTCATCCCTTTATCTTTCAGCCAGTCATATATTTTTTGAGCCTCTTTATCTGTAACAGTCTGCATTTTTGCATACAGTGTTGCCTGACTTAAACGTTCTTTAAAAATACCCATTGGGTGAAGCAGTTCTTCCGGAACTATTGCATTGTACATTCCCATACAACCTTCGTCAAAGATTCCCATTATTGCCTGAGTATTTTTTAATTCCTCAGCATATTCTACTCCAAGCCGCGAGTCTTCTTCCGGTATTTCAATTTCTTTATATGAATGAACATGTGAAATATTATGACCTATTTTTCCATTTTTTATCCAGCTTTTGATCCCTCCTATAAAAAATTCATCATCAAAAGATTCACTCCATATACTGCTGTATTCAACCCCGGCTTTTGTAAGTGAAGCATTTATATTTAACAAACCAACCAGACCCGGCCATTGTCCGCTCCAGTTAGCTAACGTTAAAATTGGACCTTTGTGATTAAGAAGCCCTGGTAAAATATGCTGCGTATATTCCCAAACTGCTTCAGCTACTATTAAAGGTGCTTCTTTGGGTATGTTTCTGAATACCTCAATCCCATATTTTTGGCTGTCAATAAATCCATGTTTTTTATTCGGATTGTATTGATGCGCCCTGATAATTTTTACGCCCTGTTTTTCAAATGCCGTAATTATTTTCTTTTCTAATTCTGCCTGTGCTTCTTCACAAATCTGATTTGCTGTTAAACGTAGGTCGCCATTAGCTACTAAATAAGCTGTCTTCATTTATCACTTTCTACATTCTTTTTAAAATATAATTAAATACACTTTCAATTTTTTAATGAGATAAACTTTACTTGTTAATTCAATTCCAGTTCATCCTTGGACGGAAATTTTGGAAATGGATGATGCGGTTCTGTTTGATACCAAAATACTACTGATGAAATATCATCTTGCCTCGCACGGTAACGATTATCACTCCGCCATCCCAGATCCTGAATTGTAACCTTTAAGCTTTTGTCAAATCTAATCGGATCGGTTATATGCCATCTGTATAATCCAAATCTTTCCATTGGCTGATTAAGACCATCACCCGTTATAACTTGCGGCATTCCGCTGTAAGGACTGCAGAATTCCGTATAATGAGGCACTTCTACTCCGGCAGAATTTTTCTCTCGAGTTATAAAGCCATATGATCCACAAAAATAATCTTCCGTACCTGTTCCGCAAATGGTTGGATATTTTTTATCTCCGTCAATATAAAATTTTATTTCGCCTTCACCCCACCATCCAGAATTATGTGCTTCTAAGGCAAGATATGTACCAACGTATTGCCCTTTACCTTCAATACTGTCAACCAATACGTATGGTTTTTTATAAGGAACCGGATTTTCCCTTCTGAATTGCGCATGAAAATAAGCCGCATCTTTGGGAATTTTAGATAAGACATAATCAACCTGGTAATATAGAACCAATTTTTTAGTATTTATATTTTCGATTGTTATTTTACATCTTTTATGAAACGGCATGGTCCAATAGCAGTTAAAACCGCTGCCGGGATTTACCGCAACCGCCAATGATTGAACTTGAGCATATTTTCCCCAAGCCATACAGAAGAAGTCACCAACGGGACACTCAACCGAAGGCTCCTTCTCATTGTCCCAATAAATTCTTAGTATTGCAAACCTCCAATTCCCGTTTGGAGTCATCCAGATATGTTCTATAGCTCCGGGACCTTTGATATCTGCTAAAGTAAATGTAGCTCCCGGCTTTATTCTTACAAGAGGATTTAACTTCCAGCCTTTCCCAAGATCTCTTGCATTATATGAACTAGCCCCGGAATCTTCCATTGCCCCCATGCCTTTGCCACCTGTAAAATTTTCAGGGCTAATAGAACGGCTTTGAGCATCTGATAATCTATAAAGATTACCCAGATTGTTTTCTATTCCGTCAAATTTTTCTTGCCCAAATGAAGAAGTGGTTATTAACAAGATAAAACAAATTATGAATAGTTTAATTAATTTTAAGGTCATAGTTACATCCTTATTTTTAATTACAAATAGAATATTAAATGATTAAATTTATAGTTTCTTAAAAAGGTAATATGCTTTCGAGAATCCAGCCTCCCGACCATTACCACCATTACGGTCTGTGGCATCCCTGGACGCATACGGAATTCGATGGAGAGGAAATCGACTTCTGGAATCTGGTAAAAGAACAGGGTACGGTTCGCCCTGAAAGTGTGCCTGTGAAAGTAAGCGGAGATGTTTACGGTGGATTTGAAGCTATCCTTAATCATGTAGACCTGAAGGCTTCCACCCCCTCTGGTGAAAAGGTGGCGCTGAAAGAAAAATGGGAAATTAAAGCCTGGAATGCAGATACTGACCAGAAAGTGTGGCTGATCGATTCTGGCTCCCCCCCTAATCCGGCTTGTGAATCTCCATTGACCATAAAAGCCTATCGCTACCAGGGTTTTAGTATCAGGGCTACGGAGAAATGGGACGATAAAAACGCTACTTTGTTGACCTCCGAAGGGAAAAACAAGAGTAATGGCAACGGCACCCGCGCCCGGTGGACAGACCTAAACGGAGTTTCTGACGCCGGAAAGTCAGGTATTCTTATGATGACCCATCCGGGCAACTACAATTTCCCGGAACAGCTGCGTATCTGGCCT
>JAJYSI010000070.1 GCA_021793635.1 Bacteroidota bacterium | reverse complement strand
TAGCTTTGACTCCTAAAAGTACAAGCGCCTTTTGATTTTCATATTTAATGTTAAGGTGAGGACTAATTTTTTCCGCATTTCCTCCTGTAATGAAAATTTTTATCTCACCTGCACCGAGGTTTTCTTGAAGGTGTTTTAGCGTTTTTTCAATCATACCTAAAATTGAATTTATTACCCCGCTTGCTATCGATGTTTTTGTGTCTCTACCTATCATCTTCTTAAAATCTTTCTCATCCACATGCGGAAGCTGCGCCGTATTTTGAGTAAGCGAGTTGAACATCATTTTTAATCCGGGTGCAATTAATCCACCAGAAAAAATACCCGGGTATCTTATAATGTTGATAGTAGTCGCTGTTCCGAAGTCAATCGTAATTAAATAAGTTTTTTCGGTGTAACTATTAAATTCAGTTGAGTTCTTAAATAATTTGAAAGCTCCTTCGGCTGAGCAAATCCTATCGATTCCTAAAGTTTCGCTGGAATCGTAATCAATTCTTAAATTGAATTTTAGGTTATTTCTGATAATTAAAGGAATCACTCCAAACTTTGATTCCAAATAATCGGTTATACTTTTTGTAGTGGAAGGTACTACTGAAGCGATTGCAAAGTTTTCTGGGTGAATTTTCCCGAGGTAAGAAAATAAAGTGTCTAATTTATCAAAGGTGTAGATTTCTCCAATTTGGTCATCGCGAAAAACTGCGGTTTTGATATTGGTATTGCCAACATCACAAGTCAAGATCATTGTGCCGCACTCACATCGCCGAAATGAATTTTTTCAATTTTATTTTTTGTCTTTAATAACAAAAAACCCTCTTCGTCTAAGTCTTCAAAAATTCCATACTTTGTATTGTCTTCTTCTGTTACAGAAATCTTTTCTCCGATTAAATTACAACGATCTTTCCAATCTTTCATGATTTCGTCAGGCTTAGATTCCATCTTTTGAAGTATTTCTTCGAAAGTATTTAATAACTCGGCAAGTAATTTCTCTCGATCAACGCTTTCGCCTAGCTCAAGTTTAATCGAAGTAGGTTCTAAATTAAAATTTCCTTGAAATAAAGCCTGATTAACATTTAACCCGATACCAATTACTACTCTTTCAATTTTATTACCTTGAGACGTCGACTCAAGTAAAATTCCACAGATTTTTTTCCCGTTTACTAAAACATCATTTGGCCATTTAAGCTCTGTCTTTAGCTGGAATAAATTCTCAAGTGCAAATGCCACGGAAAGCGAAGTTGCAAAGTTTAGTAAATTAAACTTTTTACCGAAATATTTCTTACTTGTTAGCAAAATAGAAAAAGTAAGATTTTGCCCCTTTGCGCTGTACCAAACTCGTTCTTTTCTTCCTCTGCCTTTAGATTGCTTTTCTGCTAATAGGATAGTGCCTTCTGAATTAAATTTATTGGACTTATTTAAAAGAAATGAATTGGTCGATTCTACCTCCTCAGAATAAATAAAATTTCTGCCTATAACTTCTGTGTCGACCTTGGTATCAAAACTCTCAAAGTTGAACAACTTTTAACCTCTATTGATTTGGTATTCAAAGATAAGCAAATTTACAAAAATTGTCACAGCCTTAGCCATTAAATTATATGTCTGTGCCAGAATTACCGTTTGTCTGCCTAAATGGGTGAAATATCTTATTTCTATTGACATATGCTTAAATAGTTATATTATAAGTAATTAAGCATAAAATATATTCTGGCATTTAATATGTGTACCTACTTCAAAATTATTAAAAAATGGAGTTAAAAATGACATTCGTAAAATTTCAACCAGCAAAAGAATCTGACAAGTCTTTTTATGGTAATTGCGGAAAATTTTATAAAGATTTTCCAAACTTAAATCTAGATTCTGGCTTTACCTTCAGCCCACGTGTGGATATTTCGGAAGATTCAAATAAATTTTATTTTGAATTAGAATTGCCGGGCGTGAAGAAAAATGATCGAAAAATTTCTTATAAGGAAAATGTTCTTACCATTAGTGGAGAAAAGAAAAACTTGTTTAAAGATGAAAAAGAAAAGGAATTGTTAAGAAATGAAAGATATTTTGGAAATTTCAAAAGAGTGTTTACTTTGCCCGAAGGTATAAATCCGGAGAGTATTGAAGCTAAATTTGAAGATGGTGTTCTTTCAATTTCAGTTGCAAAAGCTGAAACAAAAACACCTAAAGAAAAAACAATTGAAATAAAATAACTTATTCATAAACCAGCGGAAAAATTAACCGCTTATTCATTCACTAAGGAGTAAAAGTAAGATGGGTAAAATAATTGGAATAGACTTAGGCACTACAAACTCGTGCGTTGCTGTTATGGAAGGCAATGATCCGGTTGTAATTCCAAATTCGGAAGGCGGAAGGACTACCCCTTCTGTGGTTGCCTTTACAAAAAATGGTGATCGTTTGGTTGGCCAGCCGGCTAAAAGACAAGCTATCACTAATCCCAAAAACACAATCTTTTCTATTAAAAGATTTATGGGAAGATTAGTTAGCGAAGTGCAAGACGAGAAAACAAAAGTTCCCTATGAAGTGATTTCTGGCGACGGAAATTCAGCGCGTGTTAAAATTAGCGACCGCGTTTATTCTCCTCCCGAAATCAGCGCAATGATCCTTCAAAAAATGAAAAAAACTGCTGAAGAATATTTAGGGCAGGAAGTTACAGAAGCTGTTATTACTGTCCCTGCTTATTTCAACGATTCGCAACGTCAGGCTACTAAAGATGCCGGTGAAATTGCAGGTCTTAAAGTAAGAAGAATTATCAACGAACCTACTGCTGCAGCGCTCGCTTACGGTCTTGATAAAAAAGGAAAAGATCATACCGTTGCCGTTTACGACCTTGGTGGGGGAACGTTTGATGTTTCTGTACTCGCTCTTGGCGATGGCGTTTTTGAAGTTAAATCTACTAACGGTGATACTCACCTTGGCGGAGATGACTTTGACCAAAGAATTATCGATTTTTTAGCCGATGAATTTAAAAAACAAGAAGGCATCGATCTCCGAAAAGATCCAATGGCTTTGCAAAGATTAAAAGAAGCCGCTGAAAAAGCCAAGATTGAACTTTCCTCATCTTCATCGACCGATGTTAATCTTCCGTTTGTTACTGCAACGCAAGATGGACCGAAGCACTTGAACATCACTATGACACGAGCAAAATTTGAACAGCTTATAGACGATCTTGTTCAAAAAACAAGAATTCCCTGCGAGCAAGCTATAAAAGATGCCGGCGTTTCTGCTTCACAGATTGATGAAGTAATTCTTGTCGGAGGTTCAACAAGAATACCTATGGTGCAGGATTTAGTTAAGAAAATTTTTAACAGAGAACCTCACAAAGGCGTTAACCCTGATGAAGTTGTTGCAATCGGCGCAGCTATTCAAGGCGGCGTTTTAACCGGTGAAGTTAAAGATGTCCTTTTACTCGATGTTACACCTCTTTCTCTTGGTATTGAAACTCTTGGCGGCGTTATGACAAAATTGATTGATGCTAATACTACAATACCTACAAAGAAAAGTGAAGTCTTTTCGACAGCTTCCGATAGTCAGCCGTCTGTTGAAATTCATGTATTGCAAGGTGAGCGTCCTATGGCTAATGACAATAGGTCATTAGGAAGATTTCATCTTGATGGAATTCCACCTGCACCTAGAGGCGTCCCTCAAATTGAAGTAACTTTTGATATTGACGCTAACGGTATTCTTCATGTTGCTGCTAAGGATAAAGCTACTGGTAAAGAGCAGAGCATTAGGATTACTTCTTCAAGCGGATTATCAAAAGATGAAGTTGAAAAAATGAGGAACAGCGCAAAAGAACATGCTGCCGAAGATAAGATGAAAAAAGAAGGCATCGAAGTAAAGAATCAGGCTGACAGTTTAGTTTTCCAAACAAAGAAACAGATTGAAGATTTGAAAGATAAAATGTCTGCTGATTCAAAAGGCAAACTTGAAGCTGAAATAAAAAAGGTTGAAGATGCTATTGCTTCTAATAATACCGATCAGATAAAATCGGCTACCGAATCTTTGAATAAAGTGTGGAGCCAAATTGCTTCCGAACTTTATGCGCAACCTGGAGCAGGACAGCCCGGTGATGCTTCGCAGCAAGCAGGTGACAATGCTTCTTCTAATGGCGAAACGAAGTCCGACGACAAAGAAGTTCAAGATGCTTCTTATGAAGTAGTTGACGATGAAACTAAAAAGAAGAAATAGCTTGTAGTTGAATATATGTAATGCCGGATTTGATCCGGCATTACGTTAGCTAAGTTTTCGATTGCATGAATGAATAAGCAGCAAGATTGCCCGTCTCGATTTTTTTCGAAATGGGCATTCTTGTTTATACCGAAGGTATTATTTAATTTGAAATACTGAATCAATCAAAGTTCCGTCAACCCACTTAATTACAGCTACAACTTTATTCTTATTTATTTTTGGTTTAGCCGGAACCCCGCATATTTCATAAACTTCGTCTCTAATTTTCTTTATAGGTTTTATTGGTAGGGAAGTATTCTTCATCGCCTTTATTAAATCTTTTCTCTTTGGATTGATGGCTATCCCTCTTTCTGTAATGATAACATCTATTAAATCTCCGGGTCCGCAGAGAGTTGTAACTTCATCAATGATAACTGGAATTCTGTCTCTAAATGACGGTACTGCAAGTATTGTACATTTTGAATATAGACAATTCTGCCAGCCGCCGATACCATGAAGTAAATATCCGTCCGAATGGCTGACAACGTTCGCGTTAAAATTTATATCAACTTCGGTAGCGCCTAAAACTGCAACATCTACTATCGAAGCAAAATTTCCTTTTCCATGAAAGTTGTAGCTTGTAAAAGGGCTTGTATTAACGTGATTAGGATTTTCCCTCATGCTTCTTACTCCTTCAAGATCGAAGGTCTGTCCGTCGAGAATGTAATCTGTTAATCCTTCTTCCAAAAGTTGAACAAGATATTTCGTGCTGCCGCCGCGGACAAATCTTGCTTTAATTCCTTTTGCTTTCATTCTTTCTTTTAAATAAAGTACAAAAGCTAAATTTGTACCGCCCGACCCTGCTTGAAATGAAAACCCGTTTTTCATTATCCCGGCTTCATCAATAAACTGAGCAATATACTCGGCTATTAAAAGTCTGTCGGGAGACTTTGTGACTTCGGTTGTTCCGGATACTATTTTAGAAGCATCTCCGAGTGAGTCAACTTGAACAACGTAATCAACATTATTTCCCTGAATTTGCCATGGTACGCACGGAAAAGGGACGAGATTATCCGTAACGACAATTACTTTATTTGCGTACTCCGAATCAACTAATGCAAAACCAATTAATCCTGATGCAGATTTTCCATAAACTCCATTTGCATTACCGAAAAAATCTGCTGTAGGAGCGGCGATTATAGCAATATCTATATGGACTTCTCCGTCTTGCACGGCTTGGTATCGCCCTCCGTGCGAACGTAGAACTCCTACCCCTTTCATTTTCCCCTCAGTTGTAAATTTACCGAGCGGACCGTTCATACTTCCTTCTATATGATGGATTGTTCCGTCTTCTAAATATTTTATTAAATATTCGTGAACAGGGAAAGAAGCGCTTGGAAACCAGCGTATATTTTTTATCCCTAGTTCATGAATAGTATCAAATAAAATATTTGTAAGCACATCGCCGTTTCTCAAATGATGGTGGGTTGAAATTGTCATGCCGTCTTTCAGCCCTGATCGTTTCAACGCTTCTTTCAGATTTTTTACCACCTTATTGCCGTCGTTTGGATAGTCAACACATGACCTTACAGCAGGTTTTGCTTTATTCCCTCGAGGCTTAAATTTATTTACTCCTTTGAAAGGGATTTGAGTTACCCCATTTACTTTTTCAGGAACGAATCGACCGGCTTCATTTACAATTAATTTCATTCTTTACCTTCAGATAATTCCAAGATTCTTATAGCTCTTTTAACTACAGGTGCATCAACCATTTTACTGCCAATTGAAACTACCCCTAATCCTTTTGCCTCTGCTTCCTTAAATGCATCTACAATCTTTTTTGCTTTATCTACTTCATCTATTGTCGGAGCAAATCCTTCGTGTACGATAGGAATCTGCCGCGGATGTATACAACCTTTGCCTTCAAAACCAAGTGATCTAGCCTCTAAAACGCTGTTGCGGAGACCTTGCATATCACCTACGTCTGAGAATACAGTATCAATCGCTTGAACGCCTGCTGCCTTTGCTGCATTTACTATCATTGACCTTGCAAAAAAACTTTCACTTCCTTCAAGTGTTCGCTGTGTTCCAATGTCTGCTGTATAATCTTCAAGTCCTATAGTTAATGCGCAGATATTATTTGAAGCTGTCGCTATTTCGTATGCTCTAATAATTCCTAATGCGCTTTCAATAATCGGCATTAGAAAAATCTCGCTTGAAATATTGCATTCCTTTTTAATTCTTTTAATTTCAGCTTCGACTTCGATTACTTGATCCCGTGACTCACACTTAGGAATTAATATTACATGAACATTATGAGGTACAATAAATTTCAGATCTTCAAGACCGCGGGGTAATTGATTTATTCTTACCATTCTTTCCGATCTGTAAAAATCAACTTTTCTTAAGGCATTGCGCACAAGTAACTGTGCGGCATCTTTCTCAGAATGCGCAACACTGTCTTCTAAGTCTAAAATTATTCCGTCCGGTTGATGTAGTCCCGCATTAAGGAAAAATTTCGGTTCGTTCCCCGGTAAATAAAGCCGGCTTCTTCTTATCCTGTCCTTTGAAGTATGATAAAGATTATTTTTATTAAATTCAGGAAGAAATTCTTTATCCAAGTCCTTATTTATTCTTCTGACTGCGAGCTCAAAACGTGCAGCAAGAATAAATGGTAATGCACCGCTGTCGTCCAATAATATTTTGGCATTTTTTAAGTCAAAATAATTACACATCTCAAGCACTTGCTCTTTTATTGAATCTCCGTAAAGCGATAATACCTTGCTCTTTATGTCCAAATCAATTCCGCCTGATTTGGTTAATTCAATTTCAAAATAACAATCCGAACGAATTTGGTTCCCTCGTTTACCGGCGAACGATATTAAGTTTTTTGTTTGCATATATTATCCTGAAATGGGACGCAGATGAATTAAGATCATTTATGATCTTAAAAATCATAGTTATATCATAAAAAATCTGCGTCCTATTATTCCTTAATTATTAATCTATTCATAAAATCTCTTACAAACATTTTCTCGCAAGAGAAGATCATTTTTTTAATTTCATTTTGCTGCTTAGAAGAAAGTAGTTCCGATGATAAAGCATTAAATTTATTTTCAAGGTCTTCCGATGTCATCGGCTCTCTCGGATCGCCTTTCGGATATTCAAGATATTCGGAAAATTCTTTCCCGTCTATTGTCTTTATTACAATTTTTGAAGGCTGCTTTTCCGGAAACATTTTTTCAAACTCTGAAGAAGCTTCACCTTTGATTTTACTAATCACTTCCCATATTCTTGGGTCTTTCATTTTCTCTTCTGAAAATGATTGCGTAGTAACCTTATGGTCGACTAAGGCGGCTGCAATGCAATAGGGAAGGGAATGATCTGCAGTTTCTCTTGACTCAGGATGATATTTATGAGAATCAAATAAAATATCACAAGCTCGAGCAATAGTCGTGACTGTCACAGATTCAATTTTATCATAAGTGATCTTATTCCTTACAACTGCATTCAAAGTAGCTGTGATATGAGAATGCGTTAATGCTTCGGTAGGAAATGCTTTCATTCCGCATTCAAGAATTTTAAATCCTTCTCCGAGATTTCCGGTCAGCTTGTCTATATTCCATTTCCACTCATCAAGATTTTCTCTCCCTTGCATTTTTACAAGGTCTAATTTTTGATTTTTCGCATCCCAGCCGAAGAAACAATCCATAAAACCCTCTTTACCCTCAAACACAGCTTCAGTGCCTGTGTAGCCGTTTTTAGCCATTATAGCTGCAAGCACACCTGATTGAACTGCAAATGGGTCAACGGTATTTTTCATCATCGTAAGTTTACCGGCAGTTGGACAGCCGATAGTATAATTGTGACTCCCGCTAATGCCGATAGCGTTTACCATCTGTTCAACATCCAGCCCTAAAAGCTTTCCTGCTACAATTGGAGAAACAAATTGTGTTAATGTTGCGTGATGCCACTTGCGTTCACGAATTCCCGGCACTGCAAATTCACAAAGTCGTTCTTCAAATTCATAGGCAAGTACGATGGCAGTAATTACTTCTTCCATAGAAGCATTTACCATCTCACCGGCGGCAAGCGCGGCAGGAATTAAATCAGAAGGATGAGAAGGATCTTCTTTCCAATAAATATCGTTAAAGTCGAGCGCCCTTATCATTAATGAATTTATTAAAGATGAATTAACAGCGGGTAATTTATCTCCAAAGCCAATTAAAGTAGATTCTTTTTCTCCTCCCATTTTTTTATACACATCTCGTAGAATATTTACATCCTTAGTATGATAACCTCCATATGCGCAACCGATGGAATCGTATAAAAATCTTTTTGCTGCTTGAATAACTTCTATTGGCAAGTCTTCATATTTGAGGTCAACGGCATACTCGGATATTTGGCGGGAGATTGATTTTTGCATAACTGACTTTCCTCAACTTCATTTTCTTTTTTTTATGAAATTTGACTTACTTAACTCACTTTAAGTAGGAAAATTCTTTTGGGATAATTGAATTATGTGAAAATATATCAATTTCATTACTCCACTAATTCTCTAATCCAATTTTCCAATCCCCCTGCAACAATCAATTCCTGTGCTGCTTCTCCAACCGGATCGATATAATAGTTTTTATTGCTAAAATGTATTTCGGAATTTATGAAATCGATTTGTATGGAAAGTCCGGTTTTGACGGTCAGATTTTCTTTGCCGAATCTTTTCTTTAAATCTTTAATCAAACCCGGGCATTCAACTAAAAGTAATCCGTTATTCAAAGCGTTACGCTTATAGGTTTCGTTTAGAGACCCGGCAATTACTAATTTAATTCCTTTATATTTGATTGCAGTTGCCGCTTGTTCTCGCGAGCTCCCTGTACCGAAATTATATCCTGCAGCAAGAATGTTTCCTTCTTCTGCAAGTATTTTGAAATTTGGATCATAATTTTCCATTACAACTTTTGCTTGCTGCTCCGGAGTAAAATCATCAACATAAGTGTATTTCCCGGGATATATCCCATCTGTATTCAAGTTATCTTGATAGCAGAAAATTAATTCTCCTTCAATTTCTTTAGGGAAACCTTTAATGATTTCAACTTTTGAAATTTTGTCGTTCAATTTTTTATTTATTTTAATCTCCCCAAAAATTTTACATGGGCAATATTCCCATGAGTAATTAATTTTGCCGGCAACTGCCGAAGCTGCTACTACAGCCGGTGAGGCTAAATAAGCAGTCGCGTTAGGAGAACCCATTCTTCCCTTAAAGTTTCTGTTTGTTGCAGAAATTCCGACTTCGCCTTCCTCCAACAGTCCCATACCTAAACCTATGCATGGACCGCATCCGGAAGGCAAAGCAATTGCTCCTGCCTGCAGAAGAGCTTGCCAATCACCCCGCCTTTCACTTTCTGCTTGTACTTCGCTTGATGCTGCGGCTATATAGAATTTTACACCTTCTGCAACCCGCTTTCCTCGAATAACAGCCGCTGCCTCGGCAAGGTCGCTTACACGGCTGTTAACGCATGAAACCAAATATGCTTTGTTAATTTTTATCTCTTTTGATTTTATTTCGGAAAGTGAAGTAATTGTCTTAACCGTATTTGGTCCCGATACCACAGGTTGAATTGAGCTTAAATCGATAATCAATTCTTTTGAATAAAACGCTTCTTCATCAGCTTTGCAAATATTATTTTCAAGTTTATGAATTCTATTAGTATTTAATCTTGGATGAACGCCGTTTCTGTCACTGTCTGATGGTACTCCGGCTAAACCGCGCGCAGAAATTTGTTTGGCTCTATTCTTTAGCCAATTAATAGTAACTTCATCAATCTGAAAGACTCCTGCTAAAGCGCCCCATTCAGTTGTCATATTCGCAATTGTAAGTCTTTCGTCAATAGTCAGATTATGAGCGCCTTCTCCAGAAAATTCAATTGCATGATTCAGTACTTCATCATTATTAAAGTATCCGCAAAGCGCAATTATTAGATCCTTGCCCGTTACTCCAGGTCTTAATTTTTCTTTAAGAATTACTTTCGCAATAGGGGGTACTTGCCACCATGTTTTTCCCGTTGCCCATATTGATGCAGCGTCGGTTCGCACGATAGGAGTTCCGAGACAACCAAGACCTCCGTACATATTTGAATGACTGTCGGATGCAACTACCATTTTGCCTGGGTAGGCATAACCTTCTTCGCACATTATCTGATGTCCGATTCCTCTTCCGGCAGGATAAAAATCGATTCCCATTTCTTTTGCGAACTTTTCTATATCTTTATACTTATGTAAATTTTTCTCGCTTTTGTCTTGGACATTATGATCCAAAGTAAAAACAGCCTGACGCGGATTAAAAATTTTTGATGCCCCAATACTTTTAAATTTGGGAATTACTGCCCCTGTATTATCGTGCGTCATTACGTAAGCTGGTTTAATTGTTATATAATCTCCGCTGTGGACTTCGTGATTT
>JAJYSI010000069.1 GCA_021793635.1 Bacteroidota bacterium | reverse complement strand
AATGTGATGAACACGAAAGAAAAACATTTGGTCTTCATAAATAACTCCTTTGTTATTTAAAAAATTATTATATTAAAATTGAATAGCCCACGGCATTCCACAGGAATGTTAGTTTAATTAATCGTTAACGGGGGCTATTCACAAACAAGCGGGGAAATGTTCCAGCATTTCCCCATTATTTTATAAATTTATTCATCTTTATAACCTCCTTTCTTTTTCAATTTAATTTTCCCCTAAATATTAGATTTATATTATTTTGGAAATCATAAGCAAGAACGAATACTTCTTTATCAAAGATGGCAGGTGTACCCAAAATGTATATGCCGGTGTGAAAATGATATAAATACTGAACATCAGTTCCGTTATAATGCGCTATACCATCCCTCATGCATAGAAAAATATCCTCTCTGTTTCTGCCGCTTATATTGCTATCAAAACTTTGGTTGCCTACGTTAAATTGAAGCGTAAATCCGTTATTGTATAGATACACCCCGTTATCAAGTATGAAATATACCCTTGAAGCAATAACCGATAAATTTGAAGAATGGCCAGCAAGGAAATCAGATGAATATATTTCCTTTACATTTTTCCCGTCAAACTGATATATTATCAATGAGTCGGTGTTGTTATTCTCATTATTCCTTGCTGATAATACATAAACATTGTTGTTAAGAGCATCTTGATATATTCTGCCAAAGCCTTCATTTTTATTTGAAACATAAACTGTTTTCCAGTTTTTACCGTCAAAATGTTGAATAACGCCTCTAAAAATATTGCTGCTGTCTGCGAAACCTGCTGCGTAAATATTGCCTGGGCTATTACCCCACATATTTTGTATTCCTGCCCAGGGATAATTTGGGATTGTATAATCTTGGAACTTTGAAATGTTATTCCCATCATAATGCCAGATTGTATTAGAAGCGCCAAACCAAACATCATTTTGTGAAAAGCCAAATACTGCACTTGGGTCTAAGCGACGCGATATACCATCGTTAACCCACTGCTGCCCGGTAAAATGATATAGTGTTTTATCCTTATCCCCGCCCGGTCCTACCGCCCAAACATCCGTTGGTGAACTGCCCCAAATACTTTCCAGAACTGTGTATGGTATGTTAAGCGTATCTACCGTCCATGTATAATCTCTTCTGCCCGGCTGCAAGTTATCTTGCTTTGGCCCGGTTGGGCTTTTGCAGCTTTGGGTAGAAAAAAATAAGGTTAAGATTAAGGTTGAGGTCAAGAAGAGGAAAAAGTTTTTAGCTAAAGAAGAAGAAATAAAAGAAAATCGTTTCATTGAGAAATCCTTTTCAAGAGTTAATGTAAGATGACTCCGCAAACGGAGTCGTATGCGACTAAAAAATATAAAACAAAATTTCAAGAAAACAATCAGTATAAGTGCTGCTTATTAATTTGCTAATTAAGTGAATAACATTTTTGGGAAAATCATTTTAGGATAGTATTTGACTGCTTTTGCTAAGTAGGCTGGTTTCTTTTTCATCTATCGTTCCCTTTGATAAATTCTTTGGAAATCCACCACTATGTGGATAGAATATACAAATTGAAGCAATAATAGTGCCTATTTAAAAACTTCTATTATTCCAAAATTATTCATGTAAGTTTAAGTGACCGGTAAAAATTACCATTTTTGTTAGCGGTAAAATATACAGATTGTAAAAATACTTTACACTTGCCTAAATGAAAAGTCATAGCGCGGCAAGCCGCAATTTTGAATTATGAATTTTGAATTATGAATTTTGAATTATGAATTTTGAATTTTGAATTTTGAATGAAACGCAATGAAATTTATCATAAAAATATCTTGACATAAAAAACAAATAGTTAAACTGCAATACTATAGCACGCTAAAGCTTCCAGGCAGGTGCAAGTTCAAGATTAAGTTTAAGTTCAAGTTCAAGAAAAAACAAAGATTTAAGTTCCAATATTATAGTACAACTAAAAATAATTCATTAAAAATTCTTATTTACGAGAAAGTTTTATTATATCCTGAAATTTTTCGCTCCGGTTCTGTATCTTTTCTTATAAAATGAAGAAAAAATAGAATGCTTCATAAGGCACAATTTTTGCGCTAATTAGATGTTTTTCTTATCATTTGAGGGAATATGGGTTATAAGAGTATAGTCCTTGTAAAGCAAGTACCGGATACGGCAAATATTTCCGGGCAGGTAATGAAAGAAGACGGAACAGTTAACCGCTCTTTGCTGCCTGCAATATTTAACCATGAAGATCGTGTTGCACTTGAAATGGCTCTTCAAGTTCAGGATAATTACGGAGGAAGTGTCAGCGTAATAACTATGGGACCTCCGCGCGCATCAGATGTTTTACGCGAATGTTTATTCATGGGCGCGGATGAAGCTTTCTTGATAAGCGATAGAAAATTTGCCGGTGCGGATACTCTCGCAACTTCTTACGTTCTTTCTGAAGCAATAAAAAAAATGGGACGCTACGATTTTATTTTTGCAGGGAGACAGGCTATTGACGGAGATACCGCCCAAGTTGGACCGCAAACTGCCGAGAAATTAGGAGTACCTCAAATTACTTACGCTCAAGAGATAGTAAATATTAATGAACGCCATGTTGTTATTAAGAGAAAGATTGAAGGGGGATATGAAGTTCTTGAGTCACCGCTGCCCGTTCTTGTAACGGTATTAAAGGATTCTGTTTTTCCCCGTCCCTATAAGGCAAAGCGGGTTATGGCTTATAAAAATGCAAAGACCTTAATGGAATTAGAAAAGCTTACCGAAGGAAATTCACTCCTCTACATTGACCAGTTAAAGTATGAATATATGGCGAAGCATCTTTACATCAACACGATGACTATGGATGATCTTCAATTGGATGTTGAGCGGTGCGGCGTTGCGGGCTCTCCGACTAAAGTACACAAAATTGAGTCAGTAGTTCTCGCGGGCAATAAACACGAACACATCGAACCTAATAAAACCGGCATTGGCGGGCTTATTGATAAATTAATGGAAGACCATATTTTCGGATAAAATTATGATAACAAGAAACAACGACGTATGGGTTTTTATTGAGCAGCGGGGCGGAAAACCGGCTGACGTAAGTTTAGAATTACTTTCAAAGGGAAGGAAACTAGCTCAGCAACTTAATGGAAGCTTAAAGGCAATAGTTATCGGATTTAATGCAGAATCGATTGCAAAGGAGACCTTCCGGTATGGTGCATCCGAAGTCTTGCTAGCAGATCATAAGGAATTGGAGCATTACCGGACTATGACTTATAGCCGGGTATTAAGCGAGCTTGTTGACAAATACAGACCAGGGGTTGTTTTATTTGGGGCAACGATAACAGGAAGAGACTTAGCTCCCCGTATTGCATCTTTTATAAAAAGCGGATTAACAGCCGATTGCACAGATCTACAAATTTCCGATGTTAAATATCTCCGTAATGAGTATAAGAATCTTTTACTACAGATTCGTCCGGCTTTCGGCGGAAATATTATCGCAACAATTATTTCGCCCGAAGTCGATGTGCAAATGGCTACTGTGCGTGAAGGCGTAATGCGTCTTGAGCTGTTAGACAAGCCGGTAGACGGGAAAATAGTATCTGTCCCTTATCAACCTTCGACGATTGATTCAATTGTAAAAATTATTGAGCAGCACAGGCAAGAGAGCAAAGTTAATTTAAAAAGCGCTCCGATAATTGTCGCCGGAGGATATGGATTAGGAACGAAAGAAAATTTTAGACTTGTGCAAGAACTGGCTGCAACAATAGGAGGCGAAGTTGCCGGAAGCCGCGCTGCAGTAGACGCCGGGTTTATTACACCTGATCGGCAGGTCGGGCAAACGGGCGTTACGGTACGTCCAAAGCTTTATATTGCGATCGGTATTTCCGGCGCAATTCAGCATCGTGCCGGAATGCAGGAATCAAATAAAATTATTGCTATAAATAGCGACCCGGAAGCTCCTATATTTGGTGTTGCTCATTACGGTATTGTAGGCGACGCTGCACAAATTATACCTACATTTATAAATGTTTTTAAGCAAAAGTTGAGATAAGCCATGTCAAATTTTTTCACTGAAAACTCAGATTTGTTATATCAATTCAACAGACTTGATTTGGATGAAATTGTACGACTTACCGAAAACGATTATAATGAAGCCAAAGATTTCCCATATGCTCCGGTTAATTATGAAGATGCTCTGGAAAATTATAAAAAAATTTTAGAGGTGGTTGGAGATATAGCCGGTAATTTCATTGCTCCACGCGCTGCCTCGGTTGATGATGACGGCGCTTCTTTTAGTGAGGGCAAGGTAAAATATGCAAAAGGGACAAAGGAATCATTGGACCTTCTTTCTAAGGCAGAATTAATGGGAATGATTTTGCCTCGCGAATACGGCGGATTGAATTTTCCTACAACAATTTATATGATGGCAATTGAAATAATATCAAGAGCAGACGCATCCTTAATGAATATTTTCGGTCTTCAGGATATCGGGAAAACAATTGCTCAATTTGCCAACGAAGAGTTAAAATCAGAATATCTTCCCCATTTCGCTTCAGGTAATTATACAGGTGCAATGGCATTAACTGAGCCTGACGCAGGATCTGATCTTCAAGCTGTTAAATTGACTGCCTATCAAGACGAAAAAGGCAAATGGTTTTTACGGGGGGTTAAAAGATTTATAACCAACGGCAACGGAGAAGCCCTTTTAGTGCTTGCGCGAACGGAAGCCGGGACTAAAGATGCGCGCGGTCTTAGTATGCTTGTTTGTTACGGAGATGAAACGGTAAAAGTCAGAAGAATCGAACATAAACTTGGAATACACGGCAGTCCGACCTGCGAGCTTCAATTTAATGATACG
Organism: Bacteroidota bacterium; assembly: GCA_021793635.1. Next base: position 5,822 of record JAJYSI010000069.1, on the reverse strand, counting down.
CCTGCACAATTAGTCGGTGAAAGAAGATTCGGGCTTTTGAAGTATGTTCTGTACCTGATGAACCGTGCGCGTGTTGGGATTGGCGCACAATCACTCGGAATATCTCAGGCTGCTTACGAAGAGGCCTTAAAATATGCAAAAGCAAGAGAACAATTCGGTAAACCGATTTCTCAATTGCCGGTTGTAACAAATATGTTAGTTGAAATGCGAGTTACGCTTGAAGCAAACCGTACATTGTTCTATCAAACATGTCAATGGCTTGATAGGAAAGAAAAATATGACGAACAACTTGATAAATTAAAAGCAGAAAAGAAATCATTGTCGGAGATAAACGACAAATTAAAAGAAGCGACAAAGGTTGTTACATTTCTTACTCCATTGACTAAATATTTACTTTCCGAATCGGCAAATAAGATTACTTACGATGCTTTGCAAATTCACGGTGGAACGGGATACATGAAGGAGTTTAGCGTAGAAAGATTATTCCGTGATGCGAGGATTACGAATATTTATGAAGGCACATCTCAGATGCAGATTGTTGCAGCTTCAGGTGGGGCTATAAATGATGTGCTTTGCGAATACCTTGATGAATGGGAAAAGAAGGAATATAAGGGAAATCTTTTACAACTATTATCTCATTTGCAGAATATGAGACAAATATTTCATGATTGCCTTAAATACCTTAAAGACAAAAAGGATAAGAGCTTTCAGGACATTGCGGCTAAAGACATTGTAGAAATTTATGGAAATCTTTACATCGGATATTTATTATTACAGGAAGCAAATTCCGATAACCGCAAGATTTTTACTGCAAGACGTTTTATATTAGATGCTGTTGCAAAAGCAATGAAAAACCAGGAAACAATTAAATCGGAACTTTATTCCGATGTTCTTCATGCAGATACAATTTTACTATAATTAAAATATTCATAGCGCGGCAAGCTTGCCTAGGCAGGCCGCAATTTTGAATTATGAATCCGCCGCGGCGGATGAATTTTGAATGAAACGCAATGAAATTTATCATAAAAATATCTTGACATAAAAAACAAAGATTTAAAAGTATATACTATAGGTTATGATATGAAAAAAGTAAAAAAAATTGCTTACCGTTTTTTTGACGATAACGAGGAAAAACATTACGTGCTCTCTTCGCTAAATCACAAAGAATTAGAAGCACTGGTGGAAAAATTCAAAGCTAAAAGAGAGAAAGTAGTAGCCAAAGATTTTGTTTCTTATCTTAAAAGACATGATGAGGCTGCTGAAGAAGTAATATTAAAAGACTTTTACTTTTAACTCTTGTTAATAAAAAAAATTAAATACTAATCCCGCAGTTTAGATATTAAAGTTTAATCAAGAATTATAAGTTAATTGTTCAGAAACTATGTTTTTGGGGACCCCTTCTATCGACAAAATTATAAGTTGCACAACACTCTTTCAAGGAAATGGTGCACAACTAATCTTAATAACTCATGTTTCGCAGACAGTTTTAAATAAAATGGAAGTGAAGTGCAAAACCTCCGAGGTTTAGGAAAACCTCGGAGGTTTCTCACTATGTAATAATAACCTTTTGCGTAAGGTGACTTAATAAATAAAATCAAATAAAAGAATACCCGATTTCAAGTTGCCATTGGGTCATGTTCAATTTGATTGTTTGCTGCCCCGGAGCTTCAAGAGGATTAGCGCCGGTAACGCTGCCTGCAGGAGCAAACATTAGTGATAAGGATAATTCATTGCTTGAATTCAATTTCTTTGAAAAGCCTGCTGTTATATGATTCTGAACAACTGCGGGAGCTAAGATATTAAACAAAACTTCAGATTCGGGTACAGGTTGAGTTCCGTAAGAATAGCCCGCCATCCAGGTCCAATCATTCTCTGTTTTATACATAACTCCGAATTTTACAACGGTAACGTCTTTCCAGCCAAAGCCGGCTCCGTTATCTGAGCCTAATTGGCTCGTCATAATATTTGGCATGAAGGGATCTCCGACAGATTTAACTCCGCTATAATATATTTTTTGAACATCTAAGGCGAAGGTTAAATCTTCGGTTGCTTTAGCTGCCAAGCCGACTGTCCAATTTGCGGGGATATCAAAATCACCTTGCTGTGCAAATAAACCGGCATACTCTTTAAATTTTGTCATCAACATTTTTGTTTGATAAGAAGCTCCAACAGATAAATAAGGAAGGATTTTTCCCATATAACCAACTCTTACTCCAAAACCGGTAGAGGTACTGTTTCTGTTGCCTGATAGATTTTGGGGATCGCTTGAAAACCCGGCGAAGGACAAAATGCCCTTAGCAGAAAACATTTGATATCCAAAAAGTGCGGTAATACCAAGCGCGTTACCGGGGAGAAATTCGTTTGCGTAAGTAACGCCAAGAAACATTTGATTTATGCTAACACCTGTAGAAGGAGAAGTTGGATCGTAGAAAGTCCTGGTATTATAATTTGAGTTCATTCCGCCATTTGCATAAGCCATGGCGCCGATTGCACTAGTTTCATTTAACTTCCATGTAGCGGCAATACTGGGAATGACAAAATAATTAGTTTCGCTTTTTATCTGACCGGGTGTCAAACCAAAAGTGCCTGGGTAGCCGGAAGGATTTCCAGAAACTGTGTAATCGCGAAGTGGGCTAAATAAACCTAAGTTTATTTCATATTGACTTTTGTCCAAGAAAGCTAAGCCCGCCGGGTTTGTGGCAGCTCCCATGGAACTCAGCGAAAGAGCTACGCCTGCTCCCGCTAATGATGAGTATTTAGTTCCATATCCATGCTTAAAATATCCACCGGTAGCAAAGGCAGAATTTATTAGCAAGAAAGTTAAAATAAAAATTGCTGCAGTAGTAACATATACTTTATGTTTCATATAAGTGACTCTCGATTTATTATAAGTTTATAAAATGATTTTTAGATAATAATGATTATCAATTTCCTTGCCATTATCAACACTAAAGCCACGTAATAATACTACTTAACTGAAAGGTAAGCTCAAATTATTATTCCCAAAGACCTTGATACCGGAAGGAATGAGAAGTAATCTTTTTTTTCGTTTGTTTTGGAACAGTCGATATTCACTTTTGCGGGTACGATATTAAGTACTTATAATATTGCGTAACGTTAAACAATTAATTAATTTTTATAGGAGGGGTGTATAGAGCAATTAGATTTTTGCTATATGTAAGAAAACTAAATTTTAAATTCTTGTCTCTTGGAAAAAAGGATAATTGTTCGATAACACACAACAAAGGGGAAAGAAATAGAAATGGTGCTGGTACGTTTTTCTTTCAAGACATTATTTCTTTATACTTCTTTTCTATTTCATTTACTTCATCGTCTTTCAAAACCGTAAATTCTTTTTCCCTTGCTCTTTTTGATAAAGTTCCATTGTTTTGTTCGAGGAAGCGAATTAATAATGCAACGGTTTTATCGGGCATCTGATAATAATCATCCAGCCAGAGTTTCATAGCATCATATTTTTGAAGATATGAAACTTCATCCGGAATAATTTTATTTATTGTATAGTTTACACAGTCATATAAAAATTCAGCATGCAGAGTTGCATCGAAATATTTGTAATAGTCAATAGTCTGGTTTAACACTTCAACGTTATTATCGGGTGTTTTTCTCCATTCTATGAAGTCGAGTAAAGGTTGTGAATAACTTTCCAGTACTTTTTTGTATTCTTCAATTCTTTCTAATATAGCAGAAGATACGGGGAAAATTATACCTTGCGGAGTATATTTCATTACGGCTAATAAATGATGAATGAGATATCTATGTATTCTTCCATTGCCATCCTCAAAAGGATGAATAAATACAAATCCAAATGCAATTATTGCTGCTGTTAAAACGGGATAAAAATTATCTTTTTCTAATTTTGCAGCAGTATTCAGCAAGCCTTCCATTAAAGTTTGTATATCTTGCCATTTTGCGGAAACATGATCGGGAATAGGTTCACCGGTATGGCGATCATGCTCGCCTATAAATCCGCCTTCTGTTCTGTAACCTATCTTTATGAAGCGGCTATTTTCAATAACGATTTGTTGAAGGCGAAGGAGTTCATCTTTGCTAAGCGGTTTACTGCCTGCCTGCGCGATAGCTTTTCCCCACCGCATGGTTCTGCTCTGGGTAGGGCTTTCACCCTCAATGGTAAATGAAGCTTTTGAATCTTTCAGAAGCAGAAAAGCAGAAGTGCGCAATAAAATATCTTTGTGTATTTTTTTAATTACCAGATTAGTTTTTTCGGCAAGATTTTCATTTATATATTTTTCCAGCTTTGGCGTTTTATAAACGAGCGGGCAGAAATTAACGGTGCCGGGTAAATTGTTTTTGATACGATGCCGGTTTGAATTTAGGCTGACTTGTGAAGCGTATTGTAATTTTTCATCGATAAGCGGCACTAAATTTTTTATTGACAGATCAGGAATAGGAAGCTGTTCATTCATCAACCATTCATAGAGGAACCAGATTTTACGCGCATACTGTCCGGAGTATTCTGTTTGAATAATATCTATCACCTTTTGTTTTGAAATTTTTTCAAACAGTTTTTTAAAGAACAGCAGATTTATACCTTCATATTTAAGAGCAAAAACCAGGTGATCGTACAAGGTTTCCGATGGTTGATGCCTTAGTGTAAATACGAGCCAACCATTTTTAATATATTGTTTGTGCTTTTGGCTTATGAGTGCAAGTGGATTTGGCATTGGCATAGCCAATTTTAGAGTTTCGATTAAAGCGCCATAGCCAACTAAATTTCCGGTTTCCGGCGCTTCTCTACCGTGAAAAGTATTGATTTTTTGTGAAAAGTATTTATTTGTCATATTCTTTTCCATAATATCTTTGCACTAATATATGAAAATCAGGTTTAATATACGAATAATAGGTAGATATAATTATTTTATATGAAAATTAGGTTTTAGAATTATGAAAAACAGGTAAACACTATGAAAAAAGGGTGTCAAATGGCAGGAACTATGAAAAACAGATTCTAAAATTCTCGCGATTATAAAGTTGTCAACAAAAAAGAGCGAGCCCCCTCTGGCTTTTGGGTTGTTATTGATGAAGCCTTCGTTGGAAAGGGTTTTGTTTAGCGAAATGAGAAAAATTGTGTCCATGTTGTCCAAATATTTTTTTGATTGCAAAGAAAAGGGGCGCTGGCGCGGGAATCACTGTAGAATTTAGGAAGGAAGCCCGCATTCAAGCGGGATTGACTGATGTTCAAGACTTACTTTACTTTATATGTACTTTTATCTTGATACCCCGATGAGGACATCGGGACAGGCGCCAGTACCAAAAGATCAAGACTTAAAATAAATCGCTAAAATTTTACTCCATTACGCTACAGAAAAAGAACTCGTCCGGTAGGAACCGGACTCAAACAGCTTTTTCTGTTTAACGCTCCATTACGTAAAATTTATTAACGCGATTTATTTAAGGTCGTTTGGGAAGATCATATAATAAGAAGAAGAACATGTGCTTAAAAAGAATTGCGGTGCGCTTTCGGCGGACATGTTCAAGAAATTTCTTAACGCTTTTCTTTTAATGCACGAATGCAAAGAGCAAAGAAATTTATTTGAGGTCGGGTGGGGGATCGTTGTTGGAAGATTCGGGGAATTTTTGGATGGCTTTTAGGCTGAAGGCGGATGTGAGAAGGGTGAGTTTTTCCCAGGTTAGAGTGTAGATGCCTTTCGAGTGGAATTCCATTAGCCAGTCTGCGATGAACCAAAGGACGATTATTAGCATTATGATTCTTGTGGAGCTGGGGTTGCCTTTGTTGTCGGAGAGGCACAGTTTGATAATCCCGCAAACGGGACAAGACTGTG
>JAJYSI010000068.1 GCA_021793635.1 Bacteroidota bacterium | reverse complement strand
TTTATTATTAACGATTACTTTTTTCGTTTCGCCCTTAAGATCGAAAGAAGAGATTTTAACATTTGATCTTATAGTACATCCGAACTTTTGAGCCTGTGTTTTCATATTGGTTGCAAGCTCGTAACCGCTGATGCTTTCGATGCCGGGATAATTTGCAATCTGATGAGTCAGTACCATCTGCCCGCCGACAGTACCCTCATTCAGAATCAGAGTATTTACTTTGGCGCGGGATAGATAAATGCCCGCAGTTAATCCTGCGGCTCCCGCACCGATAACTATAACATCAAAATGATTATTCATGATGATTAAAATGTGTGTCCAGGTTTGTAGTGATTTGTTCTCTAGATTGAATGCTGCTTGTAGCTTTTACAACTTGTCCATTCTTATAATAGATAACGAACGGAATTCCGAAAAAGCTTCTGCATTCCGGAAGCTCTCTAATTACCTTTGCATCCGGCGAATCGAATTCCATATCTGCAAACTTTACATGCTTGTATTCTTTTTCAAGTTCTTCCATCTCTGCATAAACAGGAATGCACATTGGTCCCATTCTGCCGCAGCAGACCATGACGTTTTCATTATTTTTAAGTAATTCAGAATGTTCCTTCTCAGAAAGGATGTGGGTAAGATTTGTTCTCAGCATTTTTTTCTCCAAAAATTTTTAATTACAGACATCTGATGTTTTGGATAATAAAAGGATTCACAGACTTTTCTATTCATCATAAAGTTTGAGTAAATTGAAAAAGAAACATGCACGAAGTCCGCGCATAGAGCTAAACACTCCAAGCGATTTGTTCTTTAGGTTATGCGGAAGAAACTATTTTTAATTTCTATTGTCGGCTTGATGAAGTAATGTGAAATCAAAATCATTTTTTAAAGAGGAACTTGGAGGGAAGGTTTCGGAACACCTTAGCATTTCCATTTATCATATTTCATTTGGTTTGACTTAGGTTTTCTTTATTTTTGGACTCAAATTTTCTTAAACTATTCTGGAGCTTTAATTTGGGTTTATTGGTTGTTGGTTCTCTCGGGTTAGACACTGTTGAAACGCCATTCGACAAGGTTTCAAATGCATTAGGCGGTTCAGCTACTTACATTTCACTGGCAGCAAGCTACTTCAGCGGTCCGATTTATCTTATGGGAGTTGTGGGAGAAGATTTCCCTAAAAAGTATATTCATCTTTTAGAAAATCATAATATTGATCTTGAAGGTTTGCAGATAGTTAACGGCGGAAAAACATTTCGCTGGTCCGGCAAATATCATTATGATTTGAATGTCCGCGATACTCTTCTTACCGAATTGAATGTCTTTGAAGAATTTGATCCGATTGTGCCTGATAAATATAAAAAGTCGAAGTTTGTCTGCCTCGGCAATATTGATCCGGCATTGCAGATAAAAGTACTTGATCAAATGGAAGAGCCGCATTTTGTAGTCGGCGATACGATGAATTACTGGATTGAAGGCAGAAAAGAAAAATTGATGGAACTTCTTAAGCGAGTAAATGTGCTGATCATAAATGATTCGGAAGCGCGGCTGCTTGCAAAGGAGCCAAACCTGATTAAAGCTTGGAAGCATATAAGAGAAATGGGACCGGAAATTTTGATTATTAAAAAAGGCGAACACGGCGCTCTCTTATTTACAGATGAAACGATCTTCTCGGCTCCTGCTTATCCAATGGAAATGATTTATGATCCGACAGGTGCGGGCGATTCTTTTGCCGGCGGATTTATCGGCTATCTTCATAAAACCCAGGACCTCAGTACGGAAAATATGAAGCGTGCAGTTGTTTACGGAAGTGCGATGGCTTCCTTCTGTGTAGAAAAGTTCAGTACAAAAGGATTAGAAGAACTGGAATATTTCAGGGTTCAGGACAGGTTCAGAGAATTCTTGATGCTTTCAAAAGTTGATGAGAAATAATCCTCAGCACAGATTACTAATCTGTGCCGTGATTAGAGTAATTTGGAATCTAAATTGCGGGATTAAACAAAATAAAAACTGCTATGGAAGAAAAATATTTTTCAATCAAGTTTTTAAACGGGAAACTAATTTTTCTGGATCAAACTAAACTTCCGCTTGAAGAAGTTTATGTTGAGACGGATGATTATGAAAGGATTGCAATTGCAATCGAAAGACTTGAAATGCGCGGTGCGCCTTTAATCGGCGTGGCTGCCTGCTACGGGCTGGCTCTGTCATTAAAAAATTCTATAAGAGAATCTTCGGATGAAAATTTCTATAAAGCTTATAACAGGCTTGCAAGAACCCGTCCAACTGCAGTTAATTTATTTACTGCGCTTAAAGAAATGAAAAATGTTTTTGAACAGAATAAAGATTCCGAAAACATTTATAACATTGTTCTTTCCAAAGCGATAGATTTTCATCAAGATGATATTAAAAAATGTAAAATGATGGGGGAGAACGGATTAAATATATTTAAGAAGAAGTCTACCGTCTTAACTCACTGCAACACTGGCAAACTTGCAACTGCAGGTGATGGAACAGCATTCAGTGTAATTAAGTGCGGATATGAAAAAGGATTAGTTGAATATGTTTATGCCGATGAAACACGTCCTTTGCTTCAAGGTTTGAGATTGACTTCTTATGAATTGGAAAGAAGCGGAATACCTTTCTCAGTTCAAACGGATTCATCTGCCGCCGTACTAATGCAGAAGGGAAAAATTGATTTGGTAATTACGGGCGCAGACCGTATTGCATTGAATGGCGACAGCGCAAACAAAATTGGAACTTACAATCTTGCGGTGCTTTGCAACTTCCACAATATTCCTTTTTATATTGCGGCGCCGACAACGACCATTGACAGAAATATAGCATCGGGTGAGGAAATCGAAATTGAGTTTCGGCATCAGGAGGAACTGCTGTCAATTAACGGTTACCGGATAGCACCGGATAATTATAAAGCATTTACACCGGCGTTTGATGTAACGCCGTCTCATTTAATAAGCGGAATTATTACTGAAGAAGGAATTTTTAATTTTCCGTATAACTTTTTAAAATGAGCGAGATAATTACAACCGACGCAATTGTCTTAAGCAAATTAAAATACGGCGACACAAGCAAGATTGTAACACTCTATACAAAAGATTTCGGCAAGCTTTCGGCAATTGTAAAAGGCGGAAGAAACAGCAAATCTAATATCGGCGCAATTGTCGATCCGATGAATCATATCCAGATTGTACTTTATAAAAAAGACACGCGGGAAATTCAGTTAATCTCCAGCGCAGATTTAATAAACCATTTCAGGCGCATTAAGGAGGACTTTGACAGGCTTGAGTATTCCCAGGCAATTCTTGAACTATTAAAAAAACTGACTGTTGAGCATGAAGTAAATCTTAGGTTGTTTAAAGGCGTCGTTAGAATCCTAAACTTGCTGGATACATCTAATGAAATGCCTGTAATTACTTTTGGAAGATTCTTCATTTTCTTTTTGTCCGAGCTCGGTTACGAGATTCAGTTAGATAAATGCTATGTATGCGGCAAAGCAAATCTAGAGGATTTGGAGTTGTCCTATAACTTCGATTTAGGTATTTTATGCGATGACTGCAAGAAAAATCATCTAGAATCAATCTCAATCAGTTCGGAACTTTTTAAATACATGGTTTGTCTAAAGACCAACAAAAAGATAGAAACTTTAAAAAACGGTACAGCGGAAAAGGCTGTTGTGTTTATGGAAAGATATATAAAGTTTCATATTCCGGATTTCAAAGGAATACAGTCAATACAATTATTAAATAATAAATATTAGGATTGGATGAAAATCATATGAAAACAATCGGAGGATTTAAAATGAAATCGAAAGGTTTGTGGGGTGCGATAGCGTTGGTAGTTGTCGGAATTATTTTCGGCGCAGTATTGGTTTCCGGTTTTGGATTGGTGAGACCAAGCATGGCGAACTTGCAACTCGGCGCCTCTTATCCACCTGTTAATTTAAATGCCGATGCTACATCATTCAGCCAGGCATTTATATCGGTAGCAAAGAATGTTACTCCCCAGATAGTAAAAATCACGGTAGTATCAAAAGTAAATAACCCTCATCAGGACTTTTTCTTTTTCCCATTTCAAAATATGCCTAAGGAGGAAGAAGGCTCCGGCAGCGGTATAATTATTTCACCGGACGGCTATATATTAACGAACAACCATGTAGTTCAAAATGCAACCAAAGTAAGAGTTGATTTGTTTGATAAGCGAACCTACACCGCAAAAGTTATAGGTACCGACCCTCAGACCGACATTGCGGTTATTAAAATTAATGCAACCGATCTTCCAACAGCATATCTTGGAAATTCAGACAGCTTAAAAGTCGGTCAATGGGTAATGGCTATTGGAAATCCACTTTCAACATTAACAAACACAGTTACCGCAGGAATTATCGGAGCGCTTGGCAGAGGTCGTTTAGGTTTGGTTGATAACGGCAGCGGATATGGTATTGAAGATTATATTCAGACTGACGCTCCTATAAATCCAGGCAACAGCGGCGGAGCTCTTGTTGACTTATCAGGTGCAGTTATTGGTATGAATGCCGCAATTGCAACCAGAGGAACCGACAGCTTTATTGGATACGGCTTTGCGATTCCGATTAACCTTGCTAAAACCGTAGCAAAGGAGCTAATAGCTTACGGAAAAGTAAACAGAGGTTACATCGGAGTTCAAATAGGTGATGTTGATGATGCAATGGCAAAATCTTTAGGATTAGATAAACCCACAGGCGCGATTATTCAAAGTATAGTCCCTGGAGGTGCAGCCTCTAAAGAAGACATAAAACCAGGCGATGTAATTCTAAAAGTAGACGGTAAGCCGGTAAAAAGCGCAAACAGTCTTCAGGAAATAGTTGCAACAAAAACCGCAGGTACCACAGTTACTCTTACTCTTTTTAGAAACGGAAAAGAGATAGAAAGAAAAGTAACTCTTAAGGAACAAAGTGAAAATAAGAGTGAACCGGTATCGAACAAAAATAATTCCGGAGAAAATAATAATTCGGAATCAAGTGTGGTCGACATGAAAGACCTCGGAATAAGCGTAAGGAATCTTACATCAAAAGAAAAATCCGATTATAAAGTGGATAATGGAATTATGATAACCGACGTTAAATCGTATAGCGAAGCTCAGAACAAAGGACTTATGCCTAACATTGTAATTACCGAAGCTGACAGCAAACCGATTGACAATGTTAAAGATTTCCAGAAATTGGTCAACAGCAAAAAAGGTTCTGCTGTGCTATTAAGAGTTAAGGACAGCAAAGGCACCAGCATGTTTGTCGGTTTGGATATTCCGGAATAAATTTCTTTGCAGTATATTGTAAGACGCCCGAACATTCGGGCGTTTTTTTTATATTTGCGTTCATAATTCATCGGAGACTTAATGATTAGATTTCTTACTGCCGGAGAATCTCACGGCAAAGCGCTTACTACGATTGTCGAAGGATTTCCTTCTAACTTAAAGATTGAAAACGATTATATTAATTTTCATTTAAAGCGAAGACAAGCCGGATACGGCAGAGGAGCAAGAATGAAAATTGAGACCGATACCGCCGAGATTCTTTCAGGAGTTAGATTCCAGAAGACTTTAGGCTCACCGATTTCAATGTTGATAAGAAACCGTGATTGGGAAAACTGGACCGAGAAGATGACGCCAGACAAAAAGAAATCTCTGGTAGAAAAGATAACCATACCGCGTCCGGGGCATGCTGATCTTGTCGGTATTTCAAAATACAATTTTGATGATATCAGAAATTCAATTGAAAGATCGAGTGCAAGAGAAACTGCCGCAAGAGTTGCTGCATGCTCAATTGCCAGAAAATTTTTAGAAGAGTTTGGAATATCAATTGGAAGCTTTGTTGAAAGCATCGGCGGAATTTATCCGAAGGAAAATTATTCGAATAATCTTTTTAATAACTTACTGCCGAAAAACTTTACAGGATGGAGCCTGTCTGAACAGTCTGACAAGAGTGAAGTAAGAGTGCTTGAAGAAGAGCATCAAGAAAAAATAATTAATAAAATACGAGTTGCTAAAAAGCGAGGAGATACTTTAGGCGGAACTTTTTTTGTAGTTGCTACCGGTGTACCGACAGGTCTTGGAAGCTTCATTCATTACGATGAAAAGCTTGATGCTGAGATTGCGCATTCAATTATGTCTATAAATGCAGTAAAGGCTGTTGAGATTGGTACCGGATTTACAACTGCCGAAAGGTTCGGCTCCGAATCGCATGATGAAATAATTTTAAAAGGAAACTCATTCTCCAGAAAATCGAACCGAGCGGGTGGAATTGAAGGAGGAATTTCTACCGGACTGCCAATCATAATCCGCGCAGCCATGAAACCGATTGCAACTTTGATGAGCCCGATTGAAACTGTCGATTTAAAATCACGGAAATCGATTCAAGCCAGAAGAGAGAGAAGTGATTTTGTTGCCGTGCCTGCATGTGCGGTTATCGGCGAATCGATGGCAGCATGGAGCCTTGCTAAATTTTTCCTTCAAAAGTTTGGCGGCGACTCTATGGAAGAGACAAAAGATAATTACAAAAGTTATATCCAGAAACTTGATAAAAGAATAAAGAGAAATTTCAAATAAAAGATTGACATGCTGGTAATTAAGAGTTTTTCATTCAATATGTTTTCTGAAAATACTTTTGTCGTTTGGGATGAAGGATCGAAGGAAAGTATAATTGTTGATCCTGGCTGCTCAACTCCGGAAGAAGAAAGCAAACTGGAGGAATATATTTCCGAAAATCAACTACGCATTAAATATCTTTTACTTACTCACTGTCATATTGATCATATTTTGGGATGCAAATTCGTTATTGAAAAATATAATCCGGAATACTATGCATCCAAGGAAGATCTTTTTCTAATTAAACAAGCTGTAGTTCATGCGGCGGGATTTGGATTTCATATAAATCCCATACCGGAACCTGAAAATTTTTTATCCGAAGATCTTCAGTTAAGAATAGGAACTTCGATACTATCATTTCTTTTTACGCCGGGTCATACTCCCGGCGAATATTGTATTTATTTTAAGAAGGAAGCCATCTGCTTAACTGGCGATGTATTATTCAAAAACAGCATTGGAAGAACCGATTTGTGGGGAGGTAATTATAAAATTCTGATTTCTTCGATAAGAGCGAAACTGTTTGAATTACCGGATAATGTTAAAATTTATCCCGGTCACGGCGAGAGCAGTGAAATTGGAACAGAGAAAAGTTTCAATCCGTTTCTTCATGAAACGAGTAAAAAATAAATTGAACAAAGAAAACTTTCTTAAATAACTTGTTGATATAAATTGTCTCATTCGATATATTGAAACAAACATTAAATAATTTTTAGTTCTTTAATTCAAAACTTCCATTTAAAGCAAATTGAAGAAGCCGGCAATAAAAAAATTACACAGATTACTTTTATTTTATCTCCTCTTGTGGATTATACTTTTCGAATTTATTCTGCCGGCGAATAATTTTTTACCTAAGCCTTCCGTAGTATTGCTCTCGTTTGAAGCCCTTTGGAGAGATTACAAGTTACCGTTAAACTTTCTTGCAACTATCTCGTCAGTTTACATAGCGTTAATTGCAGCATACTTCCTAGTTCAATTCTTATCTCCGATAATTTTTAGGAAGAATCATTTTTTCTCCGAATTTTTATTCTCGCTTCACTGGTTTTCAATCTATGTCCCATGGATTATCTTCGGTATATTTTTAATTTACTGGTTCACCGTATCTCCAATAATTGAATTTTTCTTCTTACTTGTTACCGCATTCTTTTCTTTAATTATAAAAGCAAAAGAGGAAGCCAATAGCGTTCAAAAAGAATTTATAGATTCGGCAGTCTCGCTTGGAGCCGGTGAAAATATTATTTCAAGAAAAATAATATGGAAGTCAATTCAGCCGAAAATTTTGAAACATACGATACTGCTTCATTTCAATCTCTGGTCGCTGGCAATTGTTTTTGAATTTATAAAAAACGGCTACGGGCTGGGAAGAATTTTCCGGCTGGCATTGGATTACAGAGATCTTTCAGCATTGTTTGCTGTTTCTATAATTACCGGACTTTTTGTTTTCCTCGGCAATTCAGCAATTAAATTTTACCGAAATAAATTTTGCCACTGGAGTTTAAATTGAAAACAGGAGATCTTTTAGAGATTAAAGATGTTTCAAAATTCTTTCATGGTTCGGCGGGAGCGAAATATCATGTACTTGAAAAAATTAATTTAAGTATAGAAAAACCGACAAACGTGGGAATTTTGGCGGGCATTATTTCTCCTTTGGATTCCGGTAAATCTACTTTGATGAAAATTATTTCTGCAATAGAAAAACCCTCTTCCGGAGAAGTTCTTATTGAAGAAAAAATTTATGATAAGCCAGATGGAAGAGTAATTTATATTCCGGAAAAACCTTCTTCATTTCCCTGGATGAATGTAAAACAGAATATTGAATTTGCAATTCATGTTTCAAAGAATTTAGTTGAGAAAGAAAAAATCAAAATAGATGAAATAATTTCGGTAGTTGGATTGACTGGATATGAAGATCATTTCCCTCATGAAAAAAGCCTCGGTTTTAGATTAAGGATTTCAATCGCACGCGCCTTAGCAGCCGGTGCAAAAATAGTCTTGCTTGATGATCCTTTTAAGAATTTGCACGGTGAGACTAAGAATGAAATTATCCGGTTGATAAAAAGTCTCCGGGAGAATTACAATCGTGTCTTACTGTTTTCGACTTCTAACATAAATGAAGCCGTATCAATTTCCGATAGAATATATTTGCTATCACACCGTCCTGGCAGAATAATTAAAGAAATAGAGATTGATTGCACAAAGAGAGATGAACAATCTGAGTATATTGCCTCTGTTAAAAATGATATAGAAAAGCTTTTCCAAAACCACGATAAGATCCCGTCATTTGCATGATAAAAATTTATCAATGAAGTCTACCTGCTTCAAAAATCGGCAGGTAAAATAATAGAATGATGATTAACAAAAATTAAAACAATTATTCAATTAAATAAGACAATCAATGCAAAATAAATCCGAAGAATTAAAAAAGAGAAAAGAAAAAGCCAAGCTCGGCGGCGGGCAGGACAAAATAGATGCGCAGCATAAAAAAGGGAAGCTGACTGCATTCGAACGTATTGAACTGCTTGTTGATGAAGGCAGTTTTGAAGAAATCGATATGTTCGTTAAGCACCGCGCAACTGATTTCGGATTAAACAAGCAGCACTATCCTGGTGACGGAGTTATAACCGGCTTCGCCAAAATAAATGGAAGACCGGTTGCGCTTTATAGTCAAGACTTTACAATATTTGGCGGTTCGCTATCGGAGGCGCATGCTGAAAAAATAATCAAAGTAATGAATATGGCAATGAAAATCGGCGTACCGGTTATCGGGCTTAATGACTCAGGCGGTGCACGAATTCAAGAAGGAGTTGTAAGCCTTGGCGGCTATGCAGATATTTTTTTGCTCAACACTCTTGCTTCTGGAGTCATTCCGCAGATTTCTGTTGTAATGGGACCTTGTGCAGGCGGTGCAGTTTATTCTCCTGCAATAACAGATTTTATTTTCATGGTAAAAAACACAAGCTACATGTTTGTAACTGGTCCGAACGTTGTTAAAACGGTAACTCATGAAGATGTAAGCTTTGAAGATTTAGGCGGTGCAGAAACTCATGCATCTAAAAGCGGAGTTGCTCACTTTATTTACGAGAATGAAATTGAAACATTGTTGAATGTAAAACGTCTATTGACATTTCTGCCGCAAAATTTTATGGACAAACCAGACGACTTCGAGTTTGATCTAGAAAATTTGACACCGGATAAAAAATTAAACGAGATTATTCCGGATAATCCCAACAAGCCTTATGATATGAGGCAGGTGATTAATCTATTGGTTGATGATAAAGATTTTTTTGAAGTACATGCGAATTATGCGGAAAACATAATTGTCGGGTTTGCCAGAATTGGCGGGATGTCGGTCGGAATTGTCGCTAACCAGCCGGAAGTACTGGCAGGAGTGCTCGATATCAACGCTTCTGTTAAAGGCGCGAGATTTGTACGCTTCTGTGATGCATTTAATATACCTCTTTTGGTATTGGAAGATGTGCCAGGTTTTTTGCCTGGAACAGAACAAGAATGGAATGGAATAATCCGGCACGGGTCAAAACTTCTGTTTGCGTTTTGTGAAGCAACTGTTCCTAAAGTTACTGTAATTACCAGAAAAGCATACGGCGGTGCGTATGATGTTATGAACTCCAAACATATACGAGGAGATTTTAACTATGCATGGCCAACGGCAGAAATTGCTGTTATGGGTCCGAAGGGTGCTGTTGAAATAATATTTAAGAAAGAAATTTCGCAGGCAGAAAATCCCGATAAAGAACTTGAGAAAAAACTGTCGGAGTACATTGACAAGTTTGCTAATCCGTATATTGCGGCAGAGCGAGGTTATATTGATGACGTTATTCTGCCTGAAGAAACAAAAATTAAACTTGTAAAGGCATTTAAGTTATTGAAGACAAAAGTTGATAAAAATCCAAAGAAAAAACATGGAAATATTCCACTGTAAACTTTTAGCATTATAACAGCTTGAAATTAGTGAGATTATAAACTTTATTTAAATTTTTACTTGATTAAAAGAATTTTAGGTCTTATATTGAAACGTAAAATTAAA
>JAJYSI010000067.1 GCA_021793635.1 Bacteroidota bacterium | reverse complement strand
CTGTATTTTCCGGTCGGAACTTGGAAAAATTTCAACCTTCTTCCAACCTGAATCGTTATAATCCGGTTTATCCCAACCGTTGAATTCTTTGCGTGCATCATATTCTTCCCCTTCCAAAATGTCAGTTTGTACTATAGGACCGTAGTTAGCTTTCCATGAATTATCTGTAACAAATACAGCTTTTTTGCCGTTATCGTATTCCACTTCAAGTTGAGCCATTAACTTTGGTACCTTACCGTAAAATCCTCTTACTTTTGGATTATCAACCAGCAAAGCATAACCTATATAACCGGCATACCATCCATATGAAAGTATTGAGCCGACTGCATTTTCTCCGCTGTGAAGATTTCCGGTTACATCATATGTCTGATAATAAACCCGTTTATTGTAATCAGTCCAACCTGGAGTCAAAAAATCTTTGCCTATTTTTTTTCCATTAATATAAAATTGATATAATCCTAAGGCTGTAACATACAATCTTGCTTTTTTAATCTTACCCGTTAATTCGATATTTTTTCTTAAATAAGGTGCAGGAGGCAAATGGTATATTTTACCTTTTCCGAGATCATTTAAGTCCAGCCCTATCCATTTTGCTTTCCATTCGCTTTTATTAAGTAAGCCCATTTCCCAATGAGAAATACTGCTCCAAGTTCCTTGGTTTCCGTTCTTATCCCAGCTTCTTACTTTCCAGTAACATATTTCCCTCGATAAAAGAGGCTTGCCCTTATATTCAATCTGGTAGGTCATATTGCTCATAACTTTTCCGGAGTTCCATAAATCTGCTTTATCCGGATTCAATTTGTCAAGCGAGGAGGCTACTATTATTTGATAAGCGGTTTGATATTGCCCTCTTTTGTCGGAATGTAAAACCCAGCTGAGTCGGGGATTTTTAACATCGGTAACTGGATCTATTTTATATTCGCATCTAAGATAAGTTGCACTAAGATCCGTTTTAATGTCATTACCCCGAATGATTCCGAAGATAGATGAAAATATAAAAGTCAGAATTATTAAATTATTTTTCATAGAATTTTCACCAATAGTATATAATACATTATAAATAAAGAAATTATTCTTTTAATTTTTCTGTTGAAATTGATCCATTGCTATTCCAAATGAGCCGCCTAATCTCAAAGAAATGAAGGCTGTTTTTCATATGAGATATAAATGAAATATACCAATCGTCACCGGATTTAAAAATTTCCGAAGCCGAAACACTCTTTATTACGGTCATTTTATTGACAGGTAATTCATGCCAATCCTTAGTGGGGTTTTTACTTGTTGCATATACCGTTCCGTATTTATAGTTTGTATAGAAAAGATAATACATCCCGTTATGTTTAACTACGAAAGGGGATTCCGGCGGAGTCTTCAGACTGTTAACAAGGCGTATAAATCCTTTGTCTTTCCAATTCAATAAATCTTTAGACCAGGATATTCCCAGACAATATTCATGCTCTTTTGTTTCAGGATTTATTCTTGCGGCAGTGTAATAGCAATAAAAATTATCTCCGTCTTGCAAAACCATTGGGTCACGGCAGTCGGACCATTTAGTTGAGTCCCATAATCCCCACGGTCCAGTTGTTATCACCGGATTATTACCATAACGTTTCCAATGATAAAGATCATCCGAAGTTGCCAGACCGACGGCTTGGCAAACATTCTTATTAACACCAGCGTAAAACATCCAGTATTTGCCGTCGTGCTTTAATATGTAAGGCGCCCATATTTGATAATCGTCCCATCCCGAATCCGGGCACTGAAGTACGGGTTTCACGACGCGCCAGTTAATTAAATCTTTACTTACAGCATGTCCGAAATTATACAGTGGATACTCCGGCCAATTTGTAGCTGCAACTCCACTTATATAGAATAAATGGATCAAACCGTTCTTTTCTATTAGCGCATGATCCACTACATAACCTCCAGGTTCGGCAAATTTATCCTTAAAAGGATCCTTACCTGAGTCCATGATTTTAAGGAATCCTTCGGCTTGTATTACCATACTATCAGGTTTGTCAAATCCTGCCCAACTCCAATCAAACCTGCCTTTAGGTAATTCGTTCAAAATTTTTTGTTCAGCACGATTTAATAGTTCGTCAATAATTCCAGCAGCTTTGTTCTGATCAGTAAATTTTAGATCTTTAAAACATCGGGTTCTCGCAGAAATAAGTTCGTTACGGTCAGAAGCAATTCGTTTAAGAAGCTGCGTATCTACCGGATCTAAGTTTTGCGCATCAGAAAAGGATAAGCAAATAATCATCAAAATAGAAAATAATAACAATTTATTATTCAACATAAAAATACTCTGTTTTATTAAATATTTTTTTCTTATCAGATCCTATGAAGGGATACAAAAGTTAAAAGTTTATTTTTTTTAATTAGTAGATTCGATTATTAGAAATTAATTTTTAATAATTCCCCACTTCCAATGCCGCAGTTATCATTCCTTTAACAGTTTCAGGTTTTACATCTGCCTGTAGAATATGCGACGGAGCTAAAAGGTAACCGCCGTTCTTTCCGAGTATTTCAGTTCTTTCTTTAATCTCACCGTTTATTTTTTCCATGTCTCCTTCAGGAAGTAATTTTTGCTGATCAATACCTCCGAAGAAGCAAATTCTGTCGCCGTATTTATCTTTAAGTTCTTTAGGATCGGAGCCGGGTACATTAGGCTGGACAGGATTATAAACATCAACCCCTATTTCGATAAAATCGTCGATGAGAGGCGCTACCGCTCCGTCCGAATGCATAATAATAACTACCTCAGGATTCTCATGTTTTACTTTTTCAATTATTCTTTTATGGCGAGGTTTGAATTTTTCTCTCCATACATCTGGGGAGATTAATGTTGAAGTCTGACTTCCCAGATCCTCACCGAACCATAATGCGTCTACGCCTGCTTTGACTAATTGAAGAGCAAGTCCTGTACTCCATTCTTCTACTTTGTCGTTTAGTCTTTCAATCCACGGTTCTTCACACATCATACCTATTAAATATTTTTCCAATCCGGTAAGATGCCAAGCCATCTCGAAAAGAGTTATTTCCACATCTCCTATAATAAAAAAACTATCGCCGTACATATCGATATCTCTTTTCGCTTTATCGAATCTTCCAGGAGCATAGGCATCCGGAATATGATAATTTTCTATGTCTTTTATAGTCTCTGCATTATCTAAGGGACATTTTACTACCTCGACATAAAGTGGAGTCGGTTTCATATGCATACCGAATTCATTAGTTTTGATATCATCCTTAATGACTTCCGGTACAAAATTGTTAGCTACGGTTCCGCCGACCACAACAACATCGCTGCCCATCTTAGTCCGAATTTCATTAGCTGAAATTCTGTAAGTTAAATCTTCATAATAGGATATTGCAAAGTCGGGCTCTAAATTCAATTCCTTTCCGAAATGAAAAATGAGTTGTCTGCATAAATCGAATTGAATCGGGATTCTGTCCGGCAGACCAATCTTTCTTTTAAGCGCTCTTAACACTCTTTCTTTTGAGGTCATAAAATTACTCCTATTAAGTTTTTTTATACTTTAAATTTCTATAAATGCAATTAAGATCATCGCAAATTCGACATGTGTAATCATTATATTTAACCGCTTTACCTATTCCGATAATACCGCTGTCGGATTTTGTTGGGCGCATTAAACATGAATCGGTCAAATTTATTCCGCAAAAATTTTCAGGAAGCAGGCTAAAGAGTTGTTTTTGTTCGTCTACTTTCCAGTTACAATATCCCGGACTAAATCGATTTGTAATATTTAGCCCTTCAGAAGCCATATCCTGCCGAAGGTATTCATGGATCAAGTCCATTGAGCTTTCGACGATTAGCGAACCCATAATATCATACAAATACCCCTTCAACATATCGCCGTTTTTCATTAATTCTTTAGATTTATCGGTGATCTTACTGCCTGCTGTACAAACAAACGCAGCTATATAATCCGAATTTTTAATTTGATGAAATATTATTTTTTGCACATTAAAAAATACACCATCCAGAAGCAAGGAATAATTATTTTTGCGCAATTCGATCGAATTAATAATCCGGTATCCCCCCTCGATTTCACAAAGTTCGCTACCGCTCTCTAATACTTCATCGATGTCTTTTTGCAGAAAAGGAGAGGAAAGTTCATCATTGAAACCAGTTTCTTTTAATAAAGTCTCACGCTTAAGATTTATATCGCTGTACTTTATAAAATAATTTTTCACTTTTTTATCAGGATAAGATATTTTACTGTTAGTTCTCACCGAATTCATAAAATATATTATTCGTAATTAGCTTTGATTTTATTGAGGTAATCTACTGCACCTTGTGGATCGGGCGAATAAAAGTCCGCCCCTATCATATTACTGAAATCCGCCGATAGTGGAGCTCCGCCAACGATTATTTTTTTCTCTAGATATTTATCTTTAATTGTTCTAACTACTTTTTCCATATTAACCATAGTCGTGGTTAGCAAAGCAGAAATTCCGATTACGCTATCGGGATATTTTTCCGCTGCCTCCATAAACTTTTCATTACTAACATCAACACCGAGATCCACAACTTCCCAACCTGCTCCTTCTACCATCATAGATACCAAATTTTTTCCTATATCGTGCATATCACCAAATATGGTCCCGATAACGAAAACACCTTTTCTTTTTATTTCTCCAGAATTAAAAAAAGGCTTTAAATGCTTCATCGCAGCCGTCATAGCTTTTGCGGAAATCAACATTTCCGGAACGAATGCTTTGCCCTGAGAAAATTTATCGCCTATTTTTGACATACCCGGTATCAATGCTTTGTTTAATATTTCCTGAGGATTAAATCCCTCTTCGATTGCAAGTCTACAAAATTCGTCCGCTCCGTCCAGCCCTCTTAACGATGGAGGATATGTCGAAACTTTATTAATTTTACCTGCCTCTATACAATCCATCAATTTTTGCAATGTATTATTCAATTGCTTACCTCATTTAATTAATTATTTATGTTATCACCAAGATCTCGAACCTATTAATTCCATATTATAATCGTTCAATTATTCTAACTTTAACCCCTTGATTCTGCAAAGATACTCAAGCGTTCTCATTATTATTCTTCAATTCCATTTCTTTAATTTCTTATTTAATTCAACAGCATTTTTTGCTAATGGAAGCATTAGGACTTTTAGCTTAATAACAAATCTGGGCTAAATAATTGATTTACTGCTTCAAATTTAAAATCCTTTTGCATACAAGATAGCAGCTTCCAAACTAATCGAACTTTCCCAGGGTCTGTAACGAGTACCTTCGGGTTTATTGTTTTTATAATACTCTACCCAAGCGCCTGTTTTATCAAGCAGCGACATCATTTTCTTATAAATCTTTGTTTTTGCAGTATTATTTAACTTGACCAAATTATATAGCAGCAATCCGTAATCATAACCCACAGTTATATCTTCACCGGAACGAGAAGAATATCTGCCTGTTTTATTATACTTCATTATTATTGAGTTTACTACCGACCTTAATTCTTCACCGTTAAACAAATCAGAACCTATATATAAAGGCATTAGACTGACTGTATGCAAAAAGTATTTATGCGGCTTTACTTTCGGTAATGATCTTTTCGCAAAGCAAACCGGACAAAGATAACGGTTATTTTTAGTTTTCTGTGTCCATCCGAAAAATTCACATCCCGGTACCTTGCCAAGTTCTTCGCATACTCCGTAACGAAACTCAGGTAATTTCAAACCTATAGTTCTGGCAGGATTATTAGTTGCTAAAAGACCGTTGACCAGAAAATTCTTATTATAATGTTCTTCCGTTTTTTTTAAGATTATGCGATTTATATTAATGGTTGCCTTACTCCATAATTTATATTTCCCGATAAACGGCAATAACAAAATCCCCGCCCTAATAAAAAGCATTGTTGCCTCTGCAGAACCGTCGTTTAACGTATTTCTCGGCAATACACCTCCCGCCACGTAAGTTTCGTCGCCGTTAAAAGGCAACATATATTTAAACAGATTTTTTGTCTGACTCTTCCATGCCCAGTCAAGCATGGGAAAGATCTTTTTTACGAAAGCAGTATCTTTTGTCGCGAATAAGTAATCAAACGATTGTATTATTAAGTATGCAGTTATTTCAACATCGTCGTTTTCCGCAAGATGAAAAGCATCGATTCCGATACCTTGAGCATTGTGTAAAACTCCTTTTCTTCTGAAAATATTCCAGTAATAATTTAAAATATTCCCGGCTTCCTTATAATAACCTAATGCCAAAAGACACCGCGACACTCCGTACTCATCGCGAATGTAAGCTAAATGATAATTATGTCCGGCTATAATACCGCCTTCAGCCGACTGCTGAGTCTTAATCAGAACTGATACGTCATCAATTGTTTTTAATAATTTTTTTCTCTCCGGTACATCTGCATGAATAATTTTTGAAAAGTTAAAGCGGCGGGATGTGAATCTGTTCCACCAGTTTTCCGTTCTATTTATAAGCGTATCATAAGGTTCCGAGAAAATCTTTTCGCTGTTTGTAATACACTCAGGATATTTGGGTCCGCCTATAAAATAAAGCGTACTCTTGCCTTTTTCGCATTCTACTCTATAAATGTTATTATCTTTCGTTGCATTTACGCTAATGTTATTCTTACAACCCATTTGCATATACTGTTTAAAGGGCATCATATAGTCGTTATAAAACGGATTGTCTCTGGGTGACTCCGCCAGCAAAGCATATTTTAATCCGGAATTTTTATAAGAATTGCTGTTATTTATTATTTTTAGTTTCTTCCCGAATTCAAGTGAAAAAACAACTGGTTGAGCAATATCTATTTTCCTTACCAGACAAGGTAATTTGGAATCGACAAAATCTGTTATAGTCCCTATTTTCTTTCCGTTTTTAAAAAGGATATGCTTCCATATTGCGGTACCGGCTCTCCGTTTATTTTCTATTACTATTGAGGTATCAAAAATAGTCATTTGTAAAAGCGAAGGTGAACTGTAAGGCGGACCGAAGAGTTGTATTATATCCGCTTTTGTCTCATAAGCAGCTAAATGCCCGTTCCCAAGACAAAATATATTATCTATATTTACTTGCGCATGAAGCGGCCGGCAAAAGAGAAACAATAAAATTATTAGTGATAAAGGTGTAGAGATTATTTGCCTCATGAATGCAATCCCGTATTATGTTGGTACGATCCGCAAATCGTTTTTTCAATGATAAAATTATTGTTCCCAAATAAAACGGTAATTAAACCTTCTGTCGGGAGCGCTGTCCCCGCTTACACAAAGCGAGATGGGTGATTTTAAATCCGCCGGATTATCAGCCCAATGAAAATCAAAAGTAATCGCATCTTTGTTTTGTAAACCGATCAAATTACGCGGCACCTCCAATTCCAGTTGATTGCCTTTGTAACGGTAATTAATTTCTGTTACATTTTCCCAAGATTTAGTTTTAGGATTATAACGCATGAGCAAAGAAGTATTATCTCCGATTATTTTCTTATTTATTAAGAAATCATATCCGTACCAACCGGTTTTGGGATTTTTATCGGCATCAATTAATAACAGCATCCAGTTTTTACCGTTTGAGGGAGTCAGCCGCTTAGCAGTCTGTGAATAGAAATAAATATTTTTATGTCCTACTCCAACCTTGCAAGTAACTATATCGTTTCGCCCAGAATTATTTATATAATGAAGACCACCATAACCGTTATAATCGCGATGATAAGTATCGCCTTTGGCATCGCGGTATTCGATCTTAATATTATTCCAATCGGCAAAATTACCGTCTATTTTTATAGAGGAAAATCCCTTGGAAACCGGAATCGGTCTGACACCTTTATAGTAACGTATGTTTTCCGCCATCTGCATATAATAATTATCCGAATATCCACCGTGCATAGGTTGAATACTCCGGTTAAATTCGGCATCATACTGATCTACGAAATAGTAGTTACTTTGCCGTCTCATAAAAGGAGTAGTTTTTGCTTTATGACTCGGACCGTAAGGAGGATTTATTTCCGGATTATATTTCCCGGCGGTCCATTCATTCCAGTCATTTAAATAAATAAATTGAGGATCAGCTTTAAGGGCTTCGTTCCAACGTTCCTGGAAATAAATCCCGTAGCCTTCGGGATGTTTAACTTTCTTACCGAGCCAAGGTACGTAAGTAGGTTCGGGTAAGTCGTATTTATTTAATTGTGGTTCTCCGTTTTTTCTCGTCCACGATTTACCAACAAGCGAAAAAGGATGCTGCGCAGGCGTAACAGCCGCTTCCTCCCTTTTGCCGTCGTGAAGCGAAACCAGACTGTCAGGATTCATATTTCTAACATATTTATCCCCCAAATCATACCCGAAGCTCCAGTTATCTTCGGTACCGACAAACCGTTTTCCTTGCCATTTATAATAGCCCCACCACATTGTTCTGAGCGTAAAGAATTCTTTTACTACTTTCGTGTAGTCATGATAATTTTTATCGGTATAATAAGGATTGCCGTAATGAGGATTATTTTTATCGGTTAAAGCCATCTCGTCGAAGTGCGGATTCGGATTATTAAAACCACCTTCTTTTGCATTAGTATTCGGGGTTCCGTTATATAAAAGTAATGGTTTTCCGTCCCAATAAAACCATAGATCTTTATACTTGTTTAGCTTATAAATTTTATCATACAGATTTTGTACAACGGTAATTACTGGACCGTTAAAAGCCCAGAAACAAAACTTGGGAACTTTAATACCGTCTGCTTTCATCTTCTCCATTATCGGAAATATAACGTCCCATTGTTTCCAGTATTCCACCGCATTGGTAACATCCAAGATAATAACATCCACTCCGGCTTCGGAAAGCATCGACAAATCTTTTCTGATAACATATTCATCTTTACTTAAAAAATAACCCATCTCTGGTTCGCCCCAATGATAGGAATTATACTGTCCCCATGCAGGATTATTTCCGTCAAGCCTAGCTGACGGATCCTTTCTAAGTATTTTTGACACATCGGCAGTGTAAGGACTTTTAAGCTTATACATGCGGTCGGTATGCCAGGTAAGATAGAAAATACCGACAACCCTGCGATGATCTTTTTTTACCGGTCCGGTTTGGGAGTACGTTGGCAATGACCTGCCTAACGCATCTGTACCGACCCAAGTATCGGAATAAAGGTCACGATAATTATTGTTTTGTTTTTTATTTTGTGCAATAATTGCACCTGATGTAATTATTATAACAGAGATCAATACATTCAGTAGATTATTTAAGTTCATAATCTATAATCCTTTTATTTGTAAAAACGTATTTAGAAATGCAGAATAGTTGAAAGAATATTCAGTGTTTAGATATTGAGATTATTTAGAAATTCCAGGGGGCTCAAAATCAATTAATTGTTATTACCACTTTATGTATGCCGGATTTATCCATAAGCCTGTATTCACCGGATACCGGTTTGATTTTTTTACCGTCTATCGAAACAAATTTTATGTTATTCCCATTACTTACCCACTTAAAATTATATACGGCATTACGCCAAAAAATAAATTTTCAGTTCAGTTAAAGGAACGTCACTAATTTTTCCCTTATTTATGGCTTACATTTTAATCCATAATCCGACGGGATAAATTTAGACGTTCATTTTTCACTAATTATTTCTTCAACAAACTTACTTTCATTTGTCGGAATTACTTCAATTTCACTGCGCAGCGAGTACATCCTAATAATCTCTCTTTCATCTATTTTAAGTTTGCCGGAGTTATAAGATTGTTCCATAATTTCTAATCATTTCAATAAAAACATTAATTATTCGGATGGAATTATTAACGGCAGATTCAGCCATGCCAATCCGATATCTCGCTTCATATGACTCTTTACGCCCGGAGGAAGTTGAGGAGATTTGTTACCGTCATAAAATATGGCTAAACGATTTCCGACCTGAACTATGGAAGGCAATCCGATAATATGTTTAGACCACTTGCAGTTTGAAGTATCGAGTACTACCGCTTTATGTTCCGGATCCCAATTGTTTAGATCTTTACTCCAATAAACCCAAATTGCATCGGTATATTCCAATCCGTTGCTTAATCCTATATGATTTGTAAAGATGAAATAAGTTTTATTAGTTTTCTCATAATATATAGATGTATTCTCTACTTGTTCGTCAAGAGGGACAATCGGTTTTTTATCCAATGTCCAAGAGCCTTGAAGATTTGTTGTCCTGGCTATACTTATGGTACGCAAAATTTTAGACTTACCGGTAATGCTAAGCGAATTACTGGTAGAAGCAGAAAAAAACATAAGATACTGCGAACCTTGTTTAATGATAAAACCAGGACTAGCCGTCCCCGAATAATAAGTACCTGGTTTAGGCATGAACGGAATTATATTATAATGTTTAATCCAAGGACCGGTTGGAGAATTACTTTCCGCTTCCATAGTCAAATAAGGAAAATCAGGCACATAATAAGGGGCGGGAGTAGTGTGTGGCGTTCCTAAATAATACATGTACCACTTATTACCATCTTGATAAACTGAACCGTATGATGCGGACGCGCAATCTTTAGTTCCTTTTCCCCCCAAATGTAAAACCGGTCCCTTGGGTACCCAATGGACCAAATCTTTGCTTATCGCCAAACATGCCAGCCAAGCTTTTTTACCTGCACCGTCGTAATTCATATAATAAGTATTGCCGTATTTCCAAA
>JAJYSI010000066.1 GCA_021793635.1 Bacteroidota bacterium | reverse complement strand
AATGGATACACCTTACAGATTAAAAAGTTTGCTTGAAGATGTAGTAAAGATTTTTGGAAAAAATATTCCAGCAGTGCTTGCTTTTCAACTTACGATGCAGAATGAAAAGTTCTACCGCGGAAGCGCAGCAGATATTTTGAGAAAAGCGGAAGAAAGACAATTGAAGGGTGAATTTGTCTTGCTTTTAAATAATAGGAAAAAATTCTAATGACTTTCTAGTACTGCTACATTTTCGATATGGTAAGTATGCGGAAACATATCTACCGGTCTCATCTTAATTATTTTGTAACCGGAATTTACAAACAATTTAATATCCCTAACCTGAGTTGCCGGATTGCAGCTAACATAAACAATCTTCTTAGGCTTTAATTTAATTACATCATTAACAGTATTTGAATGCATTCCGCTTCTTGGAGGATCTAAAATTACTACGTCAGGTAAAGGCAATTTGTTCTCTTCAACTAATGGTAAAAAAGATTTGTATAAGTCAGCAGCGAAGAAATGAACATTGTCGATATTATTAATTTTTTTATTCTCCCCAGCATCTGCTACCGCCGATTCAACAGTTTCAAAAGCAAAAACCTCTTTTGATTTTCCTGAAACAAAAATTGAGATTGTTCCGGCACCTGAATAAAGGTCGTAAACAATTTCATTTCCGCTGAGTTCAGCAAAGCTAAGTGCGGTTTGATAAAGCTTTTCTGCCTGCAAAGTATTCGTCTGAAAAAAAGAATTGGCACTTATTCTAAACTTATAATTTCCGATTAAGTCATAAATAAATCCGCTGCCGTAAATAACCTTTTCATAATCGCCCGTAGCAACAGAGGATTTTTTCTGATTGATATTATTGACAATCGTAGTGATCTCAGGTACTTGTTTTAGTAAGGTTTCTGAGTAAGATCTTATCAAATCTCCATCATCATTAAAAGTAACTATATTGACCATCAATTCATTCATGTGACATGATGTTTTAATGATAAGGTTGCGAAGATTGCCGGAATTAGTTTTTGTTGAATAAGGCTTGATGTTCTTATTTTTAAAAAATGCCGTTGTTAGATTTAAAATCTTATTGCTCACTTCGGATTGAAGGAAGCATTCATCAATGTCTAGAACTTTATCAAAAACCTGCGGAACATGAAGACCGAGCGCAAAATCTCTTTCTAAATCTTTATCGGAATTTATTTCTGATTGAGTCAGCCATCGCATATCGGAAAAAGAAAATTCCATTTTGTTTCTATAATAAAATATTTTTTCCGAAGGAATAATTTCTTCAATTAAAATATCATTAAAGCCGCCAAGTTTATTAAAAATTTCTTCTGTCTGCTGCTGCTTAAATTTGACTTGTTGTGCATAATCAAGATCTTGCTGTTTGCATCCTCCGCACTCTCCGAAATATTTACACTTTGCTTTTATCCTGAATCTTGAGGGAGAAACAATTTCTATTGCCTTGGCTTCCGCGAATGATTTTTTTATCTTTTTAAGTTCCGCTCTTACCTTATCACCCGTGAATGAACCGTCAACAAACACAACATAGTTTGAGTTCGGATCTTCGTCTTTGCCAATATCAGAGCGGATCGATCCCACCGGTACTTTAGCAATTCCTCTTCCTTCGAATGCATACTTTTCAATTTCAACTTCTATTATGTCGCCTTTTTTCAATCTTAAACCTTCTTCATAATCGCCATTTTATAACCAATGAATTTATCTCCGCCAAGTTTTAAATATACATTCGATTCATGGCTAATCTGTTTTAACAATTTTTTATAATAGCTTTTTTCTTCTTCAGTCAGCTCTCCGGATTTTTCTTTCAGAAGACGGCTGCTCATCAAATAGAACTCTTTTAAATTAGAAGAAAGATCTTCCTCCAGTATAATCTCAAATTCTTTCCCTCTGTAAAAATCTGCAAAGGTATTAATTTCTAATGGAATAATATTAGAAGCTTTCCAAATATCGTCAACAAAAACCGGGACACTATTTTTTAAACTAACGATTTCTCCGCTGCAAAAATATCCTCCCGGTTTTAAAATCCGTTTAATTTCCCTAATAATTTTGTTTCTGTTTTTATTCGAGATAGAAGCCTGTGCATAAACCAGATCAAAAGCTGAATCTTTAAAATCAGTATTTGAATAATCCATCATTTTTACTGACACATTCTTTTGTCCTGCAATCCTAAGTCTGGACGTAAGCAGCGATTCGTGATTTTCAACGATGATAGTTACTGCAGCAGAATATTTTGCCGCCATTGATTTAGAAATATCTTCACATCCGGGTCCAATAATTAAAATTGAAGATAGGTCTAGATTGAGAGTGTCAAATAATATTTCTGATTGTTTGTCTGTTCCGGGAAGGAAAATCATACTGCGTAAAAAAATAATAAATTCTGTTTAGTCTTTTTCTATAAAATCAACTTTGAAATAAATTTCTTTTAACGGGACATCTAAACCAATGGAAGAAATTTTAACCAAGTTTTCAAGATTTTTTTCATCTGACAGTACCCACAGATTCTTTTCATTCTTAGTAAAGATTTCTACCAAAGGTCTGTCGGAAGAAACCAAAACATATTCTTTTAAGGAAGGAATAGAACGGTAAAACTCAAACTTCTTTCCTCTGTCATAAGACTCTGTGCTTTTGGAAAGTATTTCAATAATCATTAAAGGATTGAGCACGTTATCTTTATTATCGTCTAAAAAATTAACTTTACCGCACACGATCATTACGTCCGGATAAGTGTACAAGTTAAAAGCTTCAACAAACAGTCTCATATCACTGTTAAATACAATGCAGCTTTTGCTTCTTAACTGATTATTCAGAAAAGTTGTGATATTTACGGCGATTATGTTATGATTGAAACCAGCACCGGCAAAAGCAAACATCTCGCCGTTGTAGTATTCGCTTTTGTATTCGGCTTGTCTTTCAATCTCTAGATAATCTTCCGGAGAAATAAAAGTTTTAAGCTCCTTGTCCATTGGTAAAATCTTTCCTATTAGCACTGGTAATGTAATGAAACTTATCCAAACATGAAAAATAAAATTTCAGTGCATGTTTCTTTGCCTTTCAAAACAAGTTAGACTATTTTTAACATCAAATTTTTGAAATCAATTAGAGGATATGATGAAAACTCTTCTCACAATTTTGTTAATGCTGCCATGTCTTCTTGCTGCACAAGAAAAGCATCCTTTGTCTGTTGACGACCTTTGGGCAATGAAACGAATAGGAACTTTTGAACTTTCTCCCGATGGAAAGACAATAGCTTATACGGTGACAACATACAATATGGACGAAAATAATGGCAACACCGATATTTATTTAATTAATTCAGACGGTTCAGACCTCCGTCCGTTAAAGAACTCTGATAAAAGTGAATCCTCTCCGAAATTTTCAGCGGACGGAAAAAAGATTGCCTACCTTGTTGATGGTCAAATCCATACATGCAATCTTGATGGTTCTGATGACCGGCAAGTAACCGATCTTTATACCGGTGTTGATGATTTCAGATGGTCTAATGACGGTAAGAAATTTTTAATTATTTCTTCGGTTTATCCTGATTGTCCGAATCAGGAATGCGATAAAAAGAAAGACGATGAGAAGAAAGAATCAAAACTGAATGTAAGAGTATTGACTCATCTTATGTTCAGGCAGTGGAATAGATGGCTTAACGGCAAGAGAAGCCATATCTTTTTATTTGATACCGGGACGAAGGAATATTCCGATTTAACATATATGATGCACAATGATGTTCCTCCGCTTGATCTTGGAAGTGATAATGATTTTAATTTTTCACCAAATGATAAGCAAATCGCTTTTACAATGAATCCGAATTCTGTCATTGCAAATAGTACTAACAACGAAGTTTATGTTGTTAATATTGCTGATATCAAGAAAGATGAAAAGGCGCCGATGAAAAAAATCTCCGAGAGCAAAGGAGATGATTGCCAGCCGGTTTATTCTCCCGATGGAAAATATATTGCGTTCTCATCGATGCTTGTACCGGGTCATGAATCGGATCAATCTTATCTTGTTTTATATGATAGATCAACAGGCAAATTAAAAAATCTTACCAAAGGATTTGACAGATCAATCGAAGAAATTGTTTGGTCGCCGGATTCGAAAGAGATTTATTTTACAGCCAATAACGAAATCTACAATTCAGTTTATAAGATCGATATAAGTACCGGTAAAATTAATTTAATTCTGAAAGAACACAGCAACACAAACGTGGTAGTATCACCTAACGGAAAAACAATTTTCTTCAAGGAACAATACTCAACGCTTCCGTATGAAATTTTCTCGATGAATTCAAATGGCGGGGACGTAAAGCAGCTTACATTTTTGAATAAAGAGCGTTTGGCGAACATTAAAATGATTCCGCTTGAAACATTCTGGTGCGAAGGTGCAGACGGAAAGAAAATCCAGTCTGAAATAATCAAACCTCCATTCTTTGATCCTGCAAAAAAATATCCGATGATATTTTTAATTCACGGCGGACCGCAAGGACACTGGGAAGACGATTTTCATTACCGCTGGAATACAGAACTTTTTGCTTCAAAAGGCTATGTGGTTATTGCGCCTAATCCAACCGGAAGCACCGGCTACGGTCAGCCTTTTACCAACGCAGTCTCCAGGGATTGGGGCGGCAGGCCTTATCAGGATCTAATGGATGTTTATGATTATGCAGTTAAGCATTTCAAATTTATCGATAAGAAAAATACTTTTGCCGCTGGTGCATCTTACGGCGGTTATATGATTAACTGGATTGAAGGGCATACTAACCGCTTTAACGCATTGGTATCTCACGATGGAGTTTTTAATACTATAAGTATGTGGGGAACAACCGAAGAACTTTGGTTCCCCGAATGGGAATTTAACGGAACACCTTGGACTAACAGAGCACTTTATGAAAAATGGAATCCGCAAAGATTTATTCAGAATGCCAAAACACCGATGCTTATAGTTGAAGGCGGACATGATTACCGCGTACCTGAAGATCAGGCATTTCAGTTGTTTTCTTCACTTCAAAGACTTGGTGTTGAAAGCAAGATGCTTTACTTCCCGGACGAGTTTCATTTTGTTGTTCATCCGCAGGATGCCCGTTTCTGGTGGCATTCGGTTTTTGATTGGTTCGCAAAACACAAAAAATAAGGAGGACTTATGACGGAGTTGGATTTTGATCTTGATGAAAAAAATGATCTCTCTGCTCTGGACTTCGGCGGAAAGACCGAAGATGAAGTAAATGAGAACATCAAATACGTTGAAGAAAATTTATGGACAAAGCTTGAGCGTGTAGGGAAGAGAATATCTTTTGCAAAAGATATTGTCGCTTTGTTCAGATATTTGCGAGACCCGCTGGTATCGTGGTATCGTAAAGCTATTGTAGCTGCCGGACTCATTTATTTCATTTGTCCGATTGATGCAATTCCGGATATAACTCCGCT
Source organism: Bacteroidota bacterium (assembly GCA_021793635.1). Next base: position 5,279 of record JAJYSI010000066.1, on the reverse strand, counting down.
CATCGGTTATCTTGATGACCTTGGCGTTATAACAGCTTTGCTCAAATTTCTCGGACATGAATTAGTCCCTTATTATGATTTATCTTATCGCAGTTAAGATATTTGAGATAAGGGTAAATTCTTTTTAACACCATTGATATTAACTGGAAACATTTATGGTGTTGGATTTTTAATTTGATGATCTTTACTATAATTGATACTTTTGTAATAAATAGAAACTAATATAAGGCGCAAGTTGGAAGAAGATATTCTCTGTGAAATTCTTCATGAAATGAAAGGATTTCGTAATGACCTTGGTGAGACAAATAAACGTCTGGATGATCTTACCTCTTCAATGGTTGTATTGCAGCAGGGATTTTCAGACATGCGTTTTGAATTGGTTGAGATAAAGAAACTGTTATCTGATAAAGTAATTTGGAATAATAATTCGGTTTCAATTGATGCTGAATCAGGTCCGATAATTCAAGGGGTGATTAACAAAAGAGGTAAATTGTAATTTCGTTCGTATCATTAATTATCAAATTAGTTTTTTATTTATATGAATTTTAAAGTAAAGAAAAGCGAGACTTTATTCAGGGGAAGAGTATTCGATCTTCAAGTAGATCAAATTGAATATGACAGCGGAAACAAGGGAGTAAGAGAGACTGCTGTTCATTCGGGTGGTGCTGTTGCGGTAGCCGTTAAGGATAATGGGAAAATTATTTTTGTAAAACAGTTCAGATATCCGCTTCAGAAAAATCTTGTTGAACTTCCGGCAGGTAAACTGAATAAAGGAGAAGATCCTTTGGTTTGTGCCGTTCGTGAGCTTGAAGAGGAGACAGGATTTAAAGCCGGAAATGTTGAAAAGCTCGGAGCTATTTGTACAACACCCGGATTCTGTACTGAAATATTGCATATTTTTTTCATGAAAGAATTGATTCCCGGAAATCATAATCGTGAAGAAGGGGAGTTCGGAATGGAAATTCTTGAACTCTCACTTGAAGAAGCTGAAGAAAAAATCCGGCTGGGAGAAATTTTTGATGCTAAGACAATTTGCGGAATTTATTTAGCAAAGAGTCTTAAAGAACTATCCTGATTTTTGTCATATCTTTTTAAAGTTAAAATTTTAATATTACTTCCGGCGTTATAAGATATAATTCTAAACCCATACCATAATACCTCGCCGCTTCCGAATTCTGATACATAATATTTAGTGAAAGTTGTGTTGTAATAAAGATTAGATAGGCTGTTTAAAGTTCTGATTTGATGTTTTAATAAAGAAAGATGCGGAGGTGATAATGAAAGCTCTCTTCATTTCCCTGGCGTTGTTGTTTATCTTTTCACTCGTTTTGCTGTTTTTGCTTATTGAAAGATATATCCTGGCATAAATTTGATGCGGTAAAGAAATGTAGTTTACTTTTAGCGGTACAATATTAATAATCATAAAAACATTTGATAATTCTATTGTTCCGTCAACAAATAAAAATGTATTTTTTATTTTTGAATTTCCAAGCCAAATAAACTAAATTAGCCGCATCAAATTTGATACAAAGTATGCTGAAATCATTACAGGTAAAAGACTACGCCCTCATCGAACAAATAAATGTTGAATTTGGCAGCGGACTAAATATTATAACCGGCGAAACCGGCGCCGGTAAATCTATTCTTATCGATGCAATGAGCCTTCTGCTTGGCGAAAGAGCCTCAACCGAAGTTGTCCGCAAAGGAGCTTTCAAATCAATTATTGAAGGCATCTTTGATGTAACGATGAATAAGAAGGTAAAAAAGTTACTGGATGAAAATGAAATTGATTTTTTCCCCGAACTTATCCTTCGGCGGGAGATTTCGGTTAAAGGCTCAAACCGTTGTTTTGTTAACGACACGCCTGTTCCTCTTACAATTATTAAAGAAATCGGGAATTTATTAGTTGACCTGCATGGTCAGCATGAGCATCAATCATTGTTAAGAACCGACACTCACATAAATTTTCTTGATGAATTTGGAACACCGGATGAACTCCTTGCAGAATATGGAAAGCATTTCCAGCAATTATCCTCGCTGACAAAGGAGTTAAATTCTCTTAAAGAAAAAGAAAATATTTTAAGGGAGAAGAAAGATCTTTATTCCTTCCAGATTAATGAGATCGATAATATTTCTCCGGTTGAAGGCGAAGAAGAAAAGTTAAACGAAGAACTTAACATACTTGAAAACTCCGAAAGACTGATGGAGTTGACAACATCCGCTTACGAATCTCTTTATGAATCTGAAAATTCCGTAAACGATTATCTTGGCAAAATTCAGAATGACCTTGCTGAGCTTAATAATATAGATAAATCTTTCCTTGAAGTGTTGGGGGAAATTGAATCCGCAATTACTCTTGTGAATGATATTTCGAAGTTTGTCCGTGACTACAGATCTAAAATAGATATTGATCCTCAAAACCTTGAGCAGATTAGAGAACGTTTAGGAGCCTTAACTTTACTCAAGAAAAAATACGGCGGTTCAATAAAATCTATTTTGGAACACCGCGAGAAAATCGGCGGAGAATATAATCTTGCTGAAAATTTCTCAGAAAATATTCAGTCAATTGAAAATCAGATCAAAGAACTACGTATTAAATGCGGTGCCGCTTCCGAAGCTTTATCAAAAAAAAGGAAAGATTCTGCTAAGAAAATTCAGAAAGAGGTAAAAGAAGCTTTAAGTTATCTCGGCATTCCCGATTCTTCTTTTATAGTCAAAATGGATCAGATTCCAGCTAAGGACTCTGATGATGATTTTATCACTGTTAATGGAAAGAAATATAAATATTTCAGCAGCGGTTATGATGAGATTGAGTTTTTCATTTCTACAAACCTCGGAGAAGATCCCAAGCCGCTTGCTAAAGTTGCTTCCGGCGGAGAAGTTTCAAGAATTATGCTGGCACTGAAAACTATCCTTGCGAAAAATGATAAACTGCCGTTATTAATTTTTGATGAGATTGATACGGGCGTAAGCGGCAGGATTGCTCAAAAAGTCGGACAAGCATTGAAGTCGCTTGCAGAATATCATCAAATAATATCTATAACTCACCTTCCGCAAATTGCCGGTATGGCTGATCATCATTTTGCAGTAGAGAAAAAATTAAATGAAGAGCGTGCGGTAAGTTCAATTAGAAAATTAAAAGACAGCGAGCGGATAAAAGAGGTCGCCAAGCTAATGAGCGGTGAGAAGATTACCGAAGCCAGCTTAATCGGTGCGAGAGAGCTGATGGGGCAGAGTAAAGCTTCCGAAAATTAAATTAACTTCCCTAATGCACTAATCAGAAAAATTAATTTCGAGTCTTGACTTCCATTAAAGGAATTCAGAGATTAGGTATGTAATTTACCAATTGCTTACACAAAGAAAGGAATTCAATGAAAAAAGTAATTTTAGTGTTTGGTCTAATCTTGCTTTTTATTACGCCTATGTTTTCCCAGCAAGATCAATTAAGTTTTTTGAACGAGACGCAGGTGGGTAATTTTATGCAGCCATTTGCCACAAGCTTAAGTGAAGGACTTAATTCGGGAAGTTTTTATACTGCAGATATATCCAGCCTTCCAAGCTTTTCGCTAAGTTTTAGGGGAATGATTATGTTTGTTCCAAGCAGTCAGATGACCTTTACTCCAAGTCTGCCAAGCGGCTATCAAGCCAATTCTTCAACTGCTACAATTTGGGGAGATCAAGGAACTGTTTATACCGGACCAAACGGTTACATACCTTATCCAAATGGATTAAACCAATCTAATGTTCCTTTTGCAATGCCACAGATTACTGGAAGCTTTATGGGCACCGAAGTTTTAATTAGATATCTACCTACGATTCACGTAAAAAATGATGACATTAATTATTTCGGTATCGGAGTAAGGCACAGTATTAGTCAGTACATTCCATTAATTCCGGTTGATGTTGCTGTCGGCATCTTATACAACAAATTGAACTATGGCAGCTATATTTCGGGAAGCACCTTTGCTGTTAACGGTGAAGTCAGCAAAACCTTCGGCTTATTTACTGCTTACGGAGGACTTCAATATGAGAGTTCTAATTTCGATTTAAGCTATACAATTAAGGGCGATCCGAATAATGGAGATCCGACTCTAAGGCAGGATAGAAATATAAGCGCCAGCGTAAGTGGTGCTGACAATATTAGATTCATTCTCGGCGGTTCTTTAAAACTTGGTTTCTTGGTAATAAATGCGGATTATAATCTGGCTTCACAGTCATTATTCTCCGGCGGCTTATCATTTGAATTTTAATTGGAGTTAACATGAAAAGATATTTAATAATTTGTTTTATTGCTGCTGCTTTTGTTGGTATGCTTTCTTTCAACGGTTGTATATTGGATGCTCTGAATAATCTAACTCAAAATATTCCGATTGTACAAGAGTTTAATATTACCAGCGCATTGACTTCTTACAGCCAATCTGAAACTATTGATTTATCAAACTCTTCAACTTATCAGCGCTATCAAAATAAGATTCAGAATATTTCATTCCTTACCGCTGAATTCAGAACTAAAAGTGTCAGCCCTTCTGATTTAAGCGGAAACGTGACTTTAACTTTGAAAGATAACAACGGTAAAGTGCTTTTTAGTTATCCGCTCGGCAATATAAAACCTGCTGATTATTCTAAAACACCTTATCAATTGCAGCTTAGTTCAGCCCAGATTCAAGCAATTAATACTTATCTTTCTAATTTGTCAAACAAAGTTTTCGTTGCTACTATTTCGATAACAAACATCTCGTCGAGTTCGCTTACTTATAATATAGATGCGGTTATTGATGTAGTATTTTCTATGAAAACAAATCTTTGATTTTTTATAAGAAAATATTTTCAGAAAATCCTTGTCCCGCAAAAGGGATAAGGATTTTTTATTTATTGTTCGTTATGTTTGGCTCTGGTAATTTATAATATCCAATTTATTCTTAATCTTGTTGCTCTTGATTTCATCATGGCTCTTAATCGTAATCTTACTCTTACTCGAATTGAATCCAGTTAAGAAATAGATTAAGAATGCAGCATAATAACGTTAATAAATTTTATTGAATTCTGGTTTGAAAGACTCTGCAATTTATATTCACATTCCGTTCTGCGATCATAAATGCATCTACTGTGATTTTTATTCGATCATTACTTCGGACAATATTTCTTATTTCCTTTCGGCATTGAAAAAAGAAATCAGCTTCTACTCCGGAAAATATTCTTCAGATAGAATTTTCAGTTCGATTTATTTCGGAGGCGGAACCCCATCTCTAATGGAACCGGAATATCTGAGCGAGATTATT
>JAJYSI010000065.1 GCA_021793635.1 Bacteroidota bacterium | reverse complement strand
CCGACCTCTTTAATAACAACAGGAGTAGCACATAAATATACTCCAAACATGAGCACTGTTGTATTTGTTGATAGCTCTACAAATATTTCTATTAGCGGATTGACAATTGAAAGTACAACAGCAGCTCCAGGAAGCGGCGGAGCCGATGCAATTGTGTTCTGGAATTCTTCAACCGGCTTAATAAGCGGAAGTAAAGTAACCGGAACTTATACTATAAACGGAGATCAGACAGGGCAGGGAATTGCTGTTGATGCAGGAACCGGTGATACGACTACTTTGTCGATTTCGAACACGACGATAAGCGGCTTCCAAAAAAATGCTATCGATGCTGTTGATGGCAATTCACTTTCTTCCAATCCGGGAAAAATAACTTTTTCTGTTACTGGTTGTACTATTTCTGGAGCGGGTGCAACTACTGCAATTGCACAGAATGGTATATTGGTTTGGAATAACGGTGGCGGAAGTGTAATGGGTACCGTAAGCAGCACTGCTTTTTCTGGATTTGATTATAGTGCAGCAAGTTCACCTTCTAATTACTCTTGTGCAATTCTGACTTTTGGTACTGCACAAGCTAATATAATGACGGTTTCTAATTGTACATTCTCTTCAGATATTCAATTATACATTTCTGCTTCAAGCGGCGGTAACATTAACGCAACTAATGGCAATACCTTTAACGGTGTTAGTCCTTCAAGCGCAAGCTTATCTCAGTTATTTTCAATAGAAGATAAGATTGATCATAAACTGGATAATGCAAGCGAAGGAGTTGTTTATGTTAAATCAAATAACTTATACGTCAGCAACGATGGAACAAATATTTCAATACAGAATGGTATTGATGCTGCATCATCCGGAGATACTTTAAATGTAAATACAGGTACAAATAGAGAGAATATAATTGTTGGAAAAAGCCTGACACTGTTGTCTTCTGCAGGTGCCGATACGATTAGAGGAGAGGTTGCAATTACTCATGACGATGTTAACATAAATGGTTTTACAATAACCTATCCAACAGGTAATTCGGGAATATTAGTCAATTCTGTTAATAATGTAACAATAGAAAATAACACAATTGACAGCATTGGAACTTCAGTTTCAATTGGTTCGGCACAAGCTATTGAAATTTACGGTTCCTCAACTAACATTTCTAAGATTACTGTTTCAGGTAATACAATAAAGAATATAGGCAGTACAAGTTTAGCATACGGATCGGGCGGCATCGGCAGCAGTGCTAAAGGTATCTACCTTGGTGATAGTCAGGGGAATGGAAAAATAAGCTATGTAACTATTGAGAATAACAAAATTAGTAACGTATATGCTTCAACAATGCCATGGGATCCAACTCATAATGGCGGTGCAGGAGCTTATGGCATACTCGTTAATCACGTATCTCCATATCTTACAATAACCGGAAATACAATTAGTCAACTTGAAGGATTGTGGGCTCATGGTATTGGACTGGAAGGAAATACTTATAATGCTTCCGTTCAGAAAAATAGCATTAGTTATTTGACAGATCATAAGAGCCCTTCAGATGCAGTGGCAGTAAATGTTGATAATACTAATACGTCAGCGGGAACGCTGCATATAAATAACAACAGCTTTGAACATGTGGTTTACGGTGTTGTAAATACTGATACCGCAAACACTGTCGATGCTACTGAAAACTGGTGGGGAGATGCAACCGGACCAAGTATTTCTACAAACCCTGGAGGTCTTGGAGATTCGGTTAGTTTCTATGTCAATTACAGCCCATGGAATACCGGTACTTCAGGTTTGTATTTTGTAAACCAGACTTCAGTTACCGGCGCAACATTTTCATTCCCGGTTTATATTAATGTAAACGGAAATAGCTTTAATACGCTTCAAGGAAAGTTTACTTATGATACAACCAAATTGTCATTCCAGGGTGCAACTTATGGCTTAGGTACTTTAATAAATGATGAAGGCTGGACGATATTCTTTAGCGAGACTTCGCCGGGCACTATCAGTTTTGCAGGCGTAGGCTTAACTCCAATTGATTCCAGTGGTCTGTTATTCAATCTTTCTTTTACCGTTTTAGATAACAACGCAGGTTCTTCTTCTTTAACCGGTAATAATGCAGATTTCCTTGCAGACGGAAATCAAATTTTCGGTAACTCGGGTTCATTTACCGGAACGGTAACTTATAGTCATATAAATACAACCTACTTAAGAGGAGATGTAAATCTGGATGGAGAAGTTACTATTGAAGACGCGCTTCTTCTTCAAAATAAAATTACCGGAGGTACTCTTAGTACCTTATCTGATTTAGCTAAACAAAATGCTGATGCTGATTTGAGCAGCGGTGATCCGTCTACTACCGTTCCTGATACAACTCAGTTAACTGCAAATGATATTCTTTATATTTTGCAATACGTAACTGCCGGTTCCTGGCCGACTCCACCTGCGGCAAATATTGCTTCAGCTGCTTTGCAATTCTCTAATGCATCTATTGGAAATAACCAATTATTGAATTTGCCAATTGCGGTCAGTAATGCTAACGGAGTTCAAACTCTTGAAGTTACTCTGAGGTACAACTCTAAAGAATTGAGCTATCAAACCTTTGCTCATTTGAAATTGAATAATGGCGATATGTTAGATGCTCAAAAGGTATCGGATGGAGTTGTCAGATTCGTTTATGTATCAAGAACTCCAAGCAAAGGAAATATACTTCCTGGTGAAATAGTCTTGAGACTTACAAACGGTACTCCGCAGTCCGGAAGCATTACAACTACTTACAGTATTAACGGAGGCAAAGAACAAAACGGACCTTCGTATAACTTTGGAGTAACTTCAGTAGAAAACACCGTTGTTCCTAAGGAATTTTCGGTATCTCAGAATTATCCCAATCCGTTTAATCCAAGTACGATAATTAACTACAATCTTCCAAAATCTTCTTTCGTCTCAATTAAGATATATGATATGCTCGGCAGAGAAGTTAAAACTTTAGTAACTTCTGAAAAGCCAGCCGGTACATATTATGTACAATGGAATGGAGATAATAATAATGGAGAGCATGTTGCCAGTGGTGCTTATATTTACAGAGTAGTAGCCGGCAGCAATGTTGTTGTTAAGAAGATGCTTTTGCTCAAATAAACTTACTCTAATCATCTCCCGGTCCCTGTCAAAAAGGGATTGGGAGATTGATCTTCATATTTAAAAGATAATTTTTTAATCTTAATGTTGGAGAGAATTATGAGTTTACAAACAATAGTTTTGAGTTCTGTAGTTATGTTTAGTGCTTTTGCGGGAGTGACATTTTTAGGTGGATATTTATCATATTATTTAAAGAAGTCAAAAAGGAACTAAGAGTTTATTTAATGGAATAGCCGCCGTCAATTACAATATTTGATCCGGTTATCCATTTAGCCTCGTCACTAAGCAGAAACATTACAAGATTGGAAACATCTTCAACGCTTCCAATGCCGAGAGGATGTTCCAATTTTATTGTATCCATTTGTCCGGGGTATCTTGCATTTATGCCGTCGGTAAGTTCAGTTGGTATCCAGCCCGGAGTTATAGAATTTACTCTTAAATCTTTAATAGCTAATTCGAGTGCTAACGTTTTTACGACACCGATAACAGCGCTTTTTGCCGCAGAGTATGCAGTAAATCCTGTCTCACCTTTTATCCCGGCAACCGAAGCAAGAAGTACATGCGAACCTTTTTCCGCAGTAATTTTTTTTGAAGATACAATTTTTATTAACTCTATTCCGGCATATAAGGTTGTTTTTATTATTTGTTCTGCATCTTTCCAATTGAAAGCTCTAAGCGGAGTAAATTTATTTATTCCTGCACAGTGTACACTGCCGTTAATTTTTCCATCCAACGCAAAACTTTCTATTTCATTTTTAAGAGCTTCAAAATCATTTACATCAATAGCGGCTGGAACTATTTTATCTTTATATGTTTCTTTAAGCTCATTTAGTCTTTCAATCCGCCTTCCGATTGCAAGTACAGTGGCTCCGGAATTTATTAGATCAACTGTAATCCGTTTACCAATTCCGGAAGTTGCGCCGGTTATGACAAATCTTCTTTGCGGAAACTCGAATTTTATATTCATAAAAATCTATAATTAAATTAGCACGATGAATGTTTTGAAAATTATAGCCGTCTAATCAATATTTCTTAGAATAATTTTTAGAATGATCATTTACTTGAAGGATAAGCTAAATAAACAGTGCCAAGTTAGTTTTATCCGAATAAACATTCAAGTTAGCTGTGCAGGAATTTCAAAATATTCTTAAAATGATATACAATTCTCAATTTTTTATAATTTGAAGAAATGTGGAACTATATTATCACGACTTACAAAATGGTATAAAAATTGATAATTCTAAGCCGAATTATTAAGATTTGAAAGAATTATTTTCTAAGTCTTATTGCTATTTGATTTTAAAGCTTACATTTTTTGCGGTAAATTTTAATTCAACCTGGAAGGAATATTCTGATAATGCAAGAAAAACAGATTAATAAACCGGTAATTCTAATTGCACTAACAATTTTATTTGTAATTATACTTGCCCATTTCTTTAACGGGGTTACAATTTTCGGCTACACAGTTAAGCCGGTCGATCTTTTTATGGATATAAAACCGGATTCGCTCCTAAGCTATAACCATATAAATTTAAAAGAAAATTCTGCTGCAAATACAAAGCCTTATTTTGACAGATATAATTTTGATGGCGCTGCTCTTACCGCAAACGTTTCTTTCGGTTTATTTAAGAAGGCTTTTTCTAAGAGCGATAAGAATTTTAATGCGAGCCCAAATCCACCGGCAGAGTGGACTACACCTAAATTTTACAACGTCGCTATTACAGGTAATCTTGATCAGATGAAATATTTCTTTAATGCCTTAAAGAATGCAAAGAATGAAAAAATTCGAGTAGCGCACTATGGTGATTCCGGAGTTGAAGGAGATGCTATTACTGCAAATATCCGGCAGGACTTACAAAACGAATTCGGCGGTAATGGTGTTGGATTTCTATCAATAACATCTCAAGATATTACTTTTAGAACAACAACTAAAATGTCCTTCTCTGATAACTGGCAAACTATTTCGGTATTAACCGGAAACCCGCAAAATATTCCGCTTGGTATTAGCGGATTTGTTTGTCTGCCTCAAGCCGGTAGCTGGGTTAAGTATGAAACGACAAACTGGATGCCGTACTTAAAAACATTTGGTGAAGCAAAGCTTTTTTACAGCAATGCAAAAAGCTCTTCGGTAAAATATTCATTCAACGGAGGAGGAGACCAATTTGCAAATCTAAAGCCAGGCAATGTAGTAAAGGAATTAACATTAAAGCCGCAGGGAGGCAGCGCAAGCTCAATTAAAATTGCAGCTACAATGCCTAATCAAGCTTATTTTTATGGTGTCAGTCTTGAATCAGGAAACGGAGTTTATGTAGATAATTTCCCGTGGAGAGGAAATACAGGTCTTGGTTTTGAAGATATTGCCGAGTCTTCGCTTATGCAATTCAGCAAGCTGATGAATTACAAGCTTATCATTCTATCCTTCGGTGCAAATGAAACGAGTTTCGGTTCATCTGAAAATAACTGGTATGCAAATCAGATGATAAAAGTTATAAACAATTTGAAGAAAGCCTTTCCGCAGACGAGCATTCTTATTATCGGCGTCGGAGATAGAAGTATAAAGAGAGGTACACGCTTCGTTACCGATCCAAATATTCCTAAGCTGCTGAAAGTGCAGCAGGCAATTGCAGCCAAAACCGGCGTAGCATTCTGGAGTTTATTTGATGCAATGGGCGGTTATAATTCGATGGATTCTTGGGTAAATGCCAATCCGCCGCTGGCTCTAATGGATTATACTCATCCCTCATGGCAGGGTGCGGCAAAGATCGGTAATATGATTGCACAAGCATTGATTAATGCTTATAATAATTCTAAATAATACTTTAACATTTATTTGAGGAAGAAATGATTTCTGATAGACTAAAGAAGATTATTCTAAATGAATTAAATCTTGATGAGTTTGATATAAAGGATGAAACCACTGCAAATCAAGTTCCCGGCTGGGATTCTTTTAATCATATAAATGTTATCCTCGCGATTGAAAAAGATTACAACATCCACTTTAAAGGATTAGAAATCTTAAAAGTAAAAAATATCGGAGAGCTTCAAAGGCTTATTGATTCTAAAAATCAAAACTAAGGGGAACCTTAATGTTTTCAAGCATTGACTTTTCAAAATTCTGGCAGTTATTTGTCTATGATCCGAATGACCGCCTCTACTTTGGATCAAGCTTTTTTCTATTCCTTATATTAGGACTTTTAATTGTCTACAGGTTAGCAGCCAATAATAAAAACATTAAGATTTATTCTCTCATTTTTTTCTCCCTGTTCTTTTACTACAAAAATTCAGGTTATCTTTTCCTTTTACTCTTCTTGTCCACTATTATAAACTTTTATTTCGGCAAGTTTATCTTCGATGCAAAGAAACCGGGATTTAAAAGGTTTTTGTTTGTACTGGTTCTTATAATTGATCTTGGTCTTCTTGTTTACTTTAAGTACACAAATTTCTTCCTTCAAATCTTTACTGATTTACATGCAGGTAATTTCCAGCCTCTGGATATTTTACTTCCGGTCGGCATTTCATTCTATACATTTAAAGCGATGAGTTACGTTCTTGATATTTATATCGGAACGATAGAGCAGCCGACAAAGAGTCTTAGAGATTTTGCTCTCTACATGTTTTTCTTTGCAAATATACTTGCCGGACCAATTGATCGTGCGGCAGCATTTTTGCCTCAGGTTCAGGAAGGTCCGAAGGTTTCTAAAGAAGATATCGGCAGAGCTATATTTTTGATAATGTGCGGCTTGTTTAAGAAGAATATAATTGCGGATTATATAGGATTAAATTTTGTCGACCGAGTGTTCCAGGTGCCTTTGCGCTTTACCGGCGTTGAAAATCTTTTAGCATCTTATGCTTATGCACTTCAGATCTATTGCGATTTCTCCGGTTACACAGATATGGCGCTCGGCATTGCGCTCCTGTTCGGATACCATCTAATGGAAAACTTTAATATTCCGTTTATCGCAACCAGCGTTGCAGATTATTGGAGAAGATGGCACATCTCATTATCTACATGGCTGCTTGATTATTTATTTAAACCTCTTCAAATGAATTTTAGAAGATGGCGCGTATGGGGAAGTGCTGCTGCCATATTTCTAACCTTTCTCGGCGTCGGCTTCTGGCACGGTGCAAACTGGACTTTTATAGTCTTCGGCTTGCTGCACAGTACTTATCTTGCGGTCTCTATTCTTACCATTAAATTCAGAAAGGCTATTTACGATAAGCTTCATCTGACCGGCACAAAGTTCTTAAAAGTTTTTCAGATTATTATTACCTTCCATTTGCTTCTTATCGGTGCTATTATTTTCCGTGCAGATTCATTAAAGACTGCTATGAATGTATTCCATCAAATATTCACGTATTTTAACGGCGTGGTCTTCTTCCAATGGATAAGCGGATATACGCAAGTGTTTGTCTTCATTTTGATCGGATATATAATTCACTTTATTCCTAAATCTGTTGATAATAAAATACAGCGTGCAATTACAGCTTCGCCGGTATACGTACAAGCGCTTCTTCTTGCACTAATGATTTTTGTTGTTGTACAAGTAGAATCTGCACAGCTTCAGCCGGTTATTTATTTTAATTTCTAAATTGATCTGCTGTTTTATCAATTACTAGAATAGTTTTTTCGTTGAATTGTTTTTATATATCTAACTTTGGATATTACTACATAAAATTATTATCAATTTAAATTGAAATTTTGAGTATGAGCAGCAAGGAATTAATAGAAAATATACTATCTCTATCTCCTCCTGAAAAGCTGTTGATTGTTGAGAGTATTATAAAAAGTCTTAATGAACCGGATGTGGAAATCGAAAGCATCTGGTTAGAAGAAGCTGAGAAGCGATTAAAAGCCTATCGGGAAGGAAAGCTTGAAGGAATACCTTTAGAGGATATTTTTCATGAAGACAGTTAATAAACTGACTGCTATAATGGTTTGTAAATGAGAACAACAAAAGTAATAGTATCTTAGCCTGCTAAACTCGAAATGGAAGATGCAATTGCACATCAACACAGAAAGCCTGACTACTGGATAGACAGAATAAAGAAGTGAATATTGTCTGTAATTAGAGTCAGCTTAGCTGTTGGTTATTAAATACCGCGATATTTATTTTTCCAAAAAAAATCATCCTACCACTTGACAATAAAAAAATAATACCCGAATTTTGACCTAGCTCTTAATGGCACTGGTTTCAATACGATTTACTTAATACTATTTCTTTAAGGGAGAAATATAATTGAAACGGGTTCTTGGTGTTAAAAGATCTTTTATTTTTTTATTACCTGGCGATAACAACCTTACCGTTACCGTACAACTGTGCAAACACCTTCCAATTATTAAAAACGAAATCGACTCTATAGATATTCCAAGATTATTTGACTCTTCTTCAAATAAATTTATATAACTATGGGATTAACTGCATGCCAGTATTTCCATCCGGCAGTTAATCCCTTAATATCAGCAAGCTCAGTTAAAGTTACTATTTGATTCTACAGTTAATATTATTCTAAATTAAAAGTGAGGCGATATTATGAAGAACTTTTATAAGTACTTTTTCGTAAGCGTATTGTTCTCTGCGTTTTTATGCACCAGTATAATTTTTGCTCAGGATGAACAAGAACAGGAAGAACAATCTCAGAAACCCAAATATTTTCTTATCCAGTCAGAAAAGCCCTTCCCGGATAAAGTTTCAGATTATGAAGCTACGCAAAAAAAAGTTGGCGCATTCATTAAAAAGTATAATTTTGATATTAATTGGAATGCGTTTTCAACTGATGACCATACCTACTATTATGTTTCCGAGATAAATAATCTTGGCGATATTGATAGAATGAATGAAGAGTTTGAAAAAAAATCTACCGAAGAAAGTAAAAAAGATTTTCAAAACATAAATGATTCTTTTAACGGCATAGTTGACTCTTATAATACCGAAGTTTTTATGCTGAGCCCGAATTCCTACTCTCCAAAAGAACCAATAACAAAACCGGAATATCAAAAATATTATAAGCAATCCATCTATTTTATTAAGCCCTATTCTGAAGCAAAGCTTACTGCAGCATTAAAAGATATAAAAGACTTCTGCGAGCAAAATAATATTGGTTTGGGCTATGAAATTTATGCGAATGTTTTGGGCAACAGCAACGAGATAGTTTTTATGGAAGGAGCCAAAAGTCCCGAAGACTATAAACAGATTATGGATGAGCTTAACAGTAAATACGGCGATCAGTTTAAGCCGGTTTGGGATAAGTTTATGTCTTTGGTAAAAGATACAAAGAGTCTGGACTGCTGGTACAGACATGATCTTTCAACTACAAAAGATTAGATTGTAAAATACTCAAAACGTTCTTTGATAATTTTTCTTTAACTACATAAGTCTAATTCTGTAAAATTTAATTACAATAAGTAGAAGAACAATCCTTGAGAAAGAGAATGCTGGAGCAATGGAGTATATTGATCTAATTATAATACTCCATTTCTCCAAATCTCCAATGTTCCCAGATTTATTTAGTACTTATTAGGATAAACATTCCAGTTAAGTATTCCTAATTACGATTCTTCATCAGCAATTTTACGGATATTAACTCACGAATATGAGTAGGTATTTGTAATTTTTAGATATGCAGCTCATAAATTAGACTAATCATTTGTAAGATTTCAAATAGCTGCTCAAAAACAAGAGTTATCTATTGTAATATTACAAGCCCTTACTCATAATCGTGAGTAGGTATTTGTAAGCTTACGGAAGCCTACTCAGAAACTTGAGTACCTATTTGTAAAGTTTCAGGCGGCTGCTCAGGATTTTGAGTTGCCATCCGTAAAGTTTCGGGCGGCAGCTCAGAATTTTGAGCAATTTCCCGTAAATAGATGAGAAATAGTTCAAAAAATTAAGTTATTTACCAAAAGATTTTTTTCAATGTTCAAAATAACGGAATAATATTTCGTTCAAATAAAAATGACCAAAATCCATAACAACAATAGAGGTTAAACATGAATCTGAAAAACTTTTTTATTAATCCGTTTGCTAATCTAAGGATAGGCTTTGCAAAATTCCGTAAGTTTTGCGAAATACATATTCAACGGGTTACCGCCCAAAACGTTAACGGAAAGTATGATAGTATGCTGGCAAAGACTAACGCTGCATATACCGAGTATTTTGGAACTACTTCTGACGAAGATACAAAATTATCCGAGCAGCAGTCACTTACAATATCTACAAATGACGTGGTAGAAGAGTTTAGGGATACCATGAAACAGAAGGAAGGAACCATAAGGGGAAATTGGGCTGTGAACAGCCCGGTTTATCAGGAATTTTTCCCTCACGGTCTTACAGAGTATTCACGCTCTACATTTGAGAACGTAGAAGCTTTGATGAAGCGAATGGTAACAGTGTCTCAGGCTCATATAGATGTACTCGGACAGCCTTTTGTTGATTTATTTACCGGAATACTTGACCGTTATACCGGTACAAGAAAAAATCAATTAAAGAAAATAGGGGAGGTAAAGGACAGCAAAGTTAAATCAGTTGAGTCAAGAGAAGTTCTTGAAGATCAGTTATTTGAAAATTTATTAACGCTTGCATTGGAGTATAAAAA
>JAJYSI010000064.1 GCA_021793635.1 Bacteroidota bacterium | reverse complement strand
ATGAACTGATTAAGTAATCTGAATAGGTCTCCAATAGTTGCTTATCCATTGCCAACCTCTTAATTTTTACATAGCTAAATTAAGAAATTTTTATCCCCTCTGCGTAACATGAGTTATTAAGATACAATTTTCTTAGCGGCTGCGAATGTCGCTTGTAAGACGTGCTATGTGTTTCCTTTGCGAAATTTAGTGACCCCGAAGAACAAGCTCATAAAGTTCCACTTGGTGCTTTAATTATTTAAAGCATATTTGAGACGTCGCTGATTAATAAGTTAAAATTAGATTTGGTTTATTTCAAGGAAAAGCATTAAATTAAAATAAGCTGTTCACTTAGTTTAATTGAAATTCAGAAAAAGAATGAAAATTGAAGATTTTAAGGCTGGCAGGTATCAGCAGGATTTTAAGTATAAAAGCTTCATACCAAATAAAATTAACCATGAATGGACATGGGAAGATCCCAAAGTTAACTCACTTTTATCTGAAGCCAATTTAAAGCTTGGCAATCTTAATGCATTTTCTCTTTTCATACCGGATGTTGAGATATTCATAAGGATGCATGTTGTCAAAGAAGCAACCAAATCCAGTCAGATTGAAGGAACTAAAACCAATATTGAAGAGGCTCTGTTAAAAGACGATGTAATAAACCCTGAAAAGAAAGACGATTGGAAAGAGGTTCAGAATAATATTGAAGCCATGAACAGTTCCGTTTCAAAATTAATATCCGTACCGGTATCAACCAGGCTATTTAAAGAATCACATAAAATTTTAATGCACGGCGTAAGAGGCGAGAATAAAGCACCCGGCGAATTTAGAAAAAGCCAGAACTGGATTGGAGGTGCAACTATTAATGATGCAAAGTTTATTCCTCCTCCGCATACACATGTAAATGAGCTTATGGGAGACCTGGAAAATTTTTTGCACAATGAAAAAACTGAAACACCCGATTTAATTAAAGCTGCAGTAGCTCATTACCAATTTGAAACCATCCATCCGTTTCTTGATGGTAATGGCAGAATAGGCAGACTGTTAATAACTCTTTTTCTTATAGACGCAGGTGTGCTTTCAAAACCGGTTCTGTATCTGTCTGATTATTTTGAAAGACACCGGACGATTTATTATGATAACCTGGATAGAGTTAGGATTAAAAATGATTTAATTCATTGGATTAAATTTTTTCTTGTTGCTGTTATTGAAACAAGTACAATCGGTATAGAAACATTTAAAGGTATATTGAAACTAAAAGACAAAATCGACAATGAGAAAATTGTTAAGCTGGGGAAAAAGATTCCGAAAGCAAAAGAATTGATTAATACACTTTATACAAATCCTTTAATGAGTTCAAATGATATCTCTAATAAACTTAATATTACGCCTGCAACAGCGAATTCTTTAATACAGGATTTTGTTAATCTTGGAATTCTTGTTGAAATTACCGGTGCTAAGAGATACCGCTTGTTCGGCTTTGTCGAGTATATGAATCTGTTTACAAAAAATAATTAATCTGTGCCGGAATAAATATTAGTACAACTGGTTTTAAATTACAACAGTTTTTTAGCCCATTTTAAAATAAGTTTCAATTCATTCCTTCGTCAAGTTTGGTAAAACTGTCGACGAACTGCTTCATGTCTTTAATTAAACGCTTCATATCTTCTGATTTGTAATCAACAAAGTCGTATTTATGCCCGCCGGTCTTTTTATATTTTACTACATCTTAAAGCAGTTCGATAAACTCAAGAATATTTTTAAAATTTTCTTCAAAGTCCGGGTCTTGTATGTATTCTTTATTCTCCGCTATAAGGTCAGTCCGGCGTTTCAAATAATATAAAAGCGCTTCCCCAATTCTTATAATAATTTAATTTTTTATCATGATAAATATCTCGGTGTAACTTTTTCGATAAACAAGTCTTTACTATTTAAATATAACAGCGCAGGAATAATAGGGAGCCATACTCTGGTTTCGTAAATATTTGCGAAGAGTAAAACAGCTAATATCAATATTCCTGAATATATTAATACACTTCTAAACTTTTGATCTTTCCACAAGCGTAGGCTAAAAATGTATGTTATAAAAATTACTATTGGTATAAAATCATAATGCCAGCTGCTGAAATTATCTGTTCCGGGATAGGTAAACAGATAATTAAAATTATCAAATAGACAAAAATGATTGCCTAATATTTTATGAGTCTGATCTATGCCTACACTAATTAAAGGTGAACCCTTAAATAACATAGATCTTAGAAAGAATATAATCCCGGTACCTGCAGCTAATAATATAATAGACTCAACCAGTCTTAATTTATTTTTAGGAAATGCCGTAATAAGCATCCATGCAGGAATAAAAAGTGCGGATTCATGATTAAACAAAGCAATTATAAAAATAAATATGAAATAAAGGTTAGGCAGATTACTATCTATACCGATTAACAAAAAAACAGTTACTGCCGTATAAATTAAATCCCAGCCATATAACCATGTTCTGTCCTGAAATAATAAAAAAGCAAGAGAAAACAGAAAAGTCATAACTAGTGCTTTCTTATTACCGAGTTTATTAAATAAAAAGTAAATCAAAAAATTGCATATGAAAGTAAAAAACAGAATAAAAAGCTTGTATGTGTTTACAATATTGTTTGCATGAAACAGAGACATTATACCGGCAGGCAGTAAGCGATTCTGAAATGCCCGGTACCATGCATGTCCGCTTAATGGTGAAAATGTTGAAGCTGCAAGTACAATTAAATTTTGTTTATAAAATTGTACAAGGAATGCTGTTTCCAATTCGCTAAGAAGCAGCAATAGAAATATTGCAGAAAAGATGACTGTTAATTTTTTATTTTGGTCAGGCGATTCCCGGTTTTGTATTTCCATTTTTAAATTAAATTTTAAAATGATTCATGTTTAATATCTTCGTTTAAAAACAAACATCATCCCCCGTAAATTAAATTAGAAATGTTTTTATAATTAATTCATTAATTATTATAAATATCCGAAATTAATATTTAAAGGTAAAGTGTGAAGAGCATTCCGTTAAATGCGGCTCAACAGAAAATCTTCACTTCGATTAAGCCGAAGTCTTACAAGCACGACTTTCCCTTTTCTAAAGACAGTACATATTTAACCGCAAAGAATGTTAGAAATCTTTGCACATAACAATTCTCCGTGTAACAATTTCTTTTTGTAACACAGAGGTACACGGAGTCAGCACCGAGAACCGCAGAGAGGAATTTATACTTATATTGTTCCCCAGATGGGAACTCTTTATATTTGAATATGAGAGTAATAGCAATAAGGACTTTAAAGGAATTCTGGAAAAAACATCCGGATTCGGAACAACCTCTTAAATCATGGTATTACGAGGCTAAGAAAGCCGATTGGCAAAAGCCTGAAGACGTTGTAAAAGTTTATAGGACAGCAAGTCTTTTAAGAAATAATAGGGTTGTGTTCAATATTAAAGGAAACAGTTATAGACTAATTGCGGCGGTAAATTATAATTATAAAATCGTGTATATTAGATTCATTGGAACGCATCAACAATATGATAAAGTAAATGCAGAGGAAATTTAAAATGAAGATTAAGCCTATAAAGACAAAAAGAGATTATGACTCGGCTTTGAAAAGGATTGATGTACTTTTTAACTCAAAACCGGGTACTTCGGAAGGTGATGAATTAGAAATATTAGTTACATTGGTCGAAGTATATGAACAGAAACATTTTAATATTGCTCCTCCCGATCCGATTGAAGCTATCAAATTCAGAATGGAACAGTTGGGGTTAAATCAATCGGATATTGCAGAAACTGTCGGCGGGAAAAACCGTGCTTCCGAAATCCTGAACGGTAAAAGAGAGCTTACCGTTAAAATGATGAGAGAACTTCACAGAAAATATAACATACCTGCAGAATCACTGCTTGGATGATCCATAATATTCGTTGCATCAATGCATCTCAATGGTAAAAGACAGGCAGCCCTTAATTCTGAATACCGGAATAAGTAGAACATAAAACAGCGGCACCTTCTGCTCTTTATAAAAAAAAGCACCCGTAATTGAATATGATATAAAAACAATTACGCGTGCTTTATGTTTTTCTTCACCTTCGACTGTCAGCTTGCAGGCGCCGTCTTTTTGCTTGCGCGCTTCTTCCAATCTGAAGGCTTTTTCCCGCCGAGCATTTCGTACTCGTCGGATTCCTGGTTGAACTTGCCTGCCGCACTTTTAAGTATACGCTTATTAAATTCGCCAAGCGTATCCTCAATTGCGTCAAGTAGGTTTTGTTTTTCAGTAAATGAATCCAGGGCGCTGTCGTATTCCTTTTTAGCTGTTTCATATTCCTGAAGCTTAGCTGCCATAACTTCTGCCGTAAGCGAGTTACCTTCTTCGCCGTAATCTATGGTCTTATTTTTACCGGCGTCTATCTTAATCATTGCAGAAAGTTTCTTTTTGGAATTATCGACTACCTCGGTAGTACCTTTCTTTACGTATGCCATTAGTCTTCACCTCCTTTCAAGGCTTTTTTTTGATTTGTGATTGATGATTCTTTCCGGTTCATGTTAGTTTTTCAACCTCAAAAACCTTGTTTTTGATCTGAATTAATCGATTTTGTGCTGTTTTATCAATTTTTTACCCTTCTTAAACCTCCCGGATAAGCTTCCTTAAGTCTTAACAAAGCTTTCTCAAGTCCTAATAAAGCTTTGTTAAGTCCTGGAAAAGCTTTTGGAAGACCTGGGAAAGCTTTTTTAGTAGCTGGAAAAGCTTCTTAAGGACATAAGAGAGCTTTTCATGTTATACAAAAAGCTTTGCTAAGTCTTCAGTAAATCCCTCCGGGACTTCGGAAAGCTTTTCTAAGTCCTGGAAGAGCTTGCATTTTTGTTCCGGGCGCTCTTTGAATTCAATTAAAAGCTGTCTTAATACTTTTTATAGTACCCAAAAATTCAATCAAGGCTTTTCTATGTCTTAGCTAATTTCTCAATCATTTTGAAAGAACATTCGGGCTTCATATTAATGCTTAAAATATTTTATGCAATGCACCGGGAATTTTCCAGGCTGCTCATCAAATTTTAATAAGAGCTTTTAATTATTCATTAAGAAATACTGTCTTTAAAGATTAAGCTCTCATACTTTTTTCAAAAGCAATACTTTGGAATTTTAAAGCAGACTTGCTTCCACGTCTTAAAATATTTTGAGCATTGTTTTCTTTGGTTGCTAATTTGATTAATTTACATGGAGCCTAAACAGCAATAAAAATTAAATTAACCGGAAGTAAAATTTCTTAACAAACTTTTATTTGCGCTGCTTAATCGTACTTAAAATATTTTCTTTAATCAATAAAAATCTCGTGAACCTGAAGTTCACATTTTAATGAAAACGTGAACTATTGATTCACATTTTTCAAAACAATTGAAGAGGTGAGAGATGAGCGGGAATATTTGGGGAAGTTTGCTTGGTCAATACCGCAAAGATAATAAGCTGATAAAGAAAGAAGTCGCTGCTAAATTGGATCTCAGCAGGGAATATTATTCAAAGCTGGAGAGAGGGAAGGTTGAACCGTCGGGGAAAGTAATTCATAGAATCTGCAAAGTAACCGGTGCTGTAATCTCCCTGCCTTCAAATAAGAATAAAGACAAAGATATATGCGGTATATGTTCTTTAGTGCCGGAAGATAAAAAAGAAATATTAAAAGAATTGATTTTGAAATTGCTTAGAGGCGGTTTCAATAATTAACCGAAGTTGTGCAAAAAAATAAATCGGTTCATTTGTCATTCCGAACTTGTTATGCAATCTCTTAACCTGGCTGTCACGGTTTGGACTGTGCCTGTCCGATAAAGAAAAATAATAAGAGAATTAAGTTACTGGTGTTGTCTGACAGTTGTACTATCAGATTAAATTCTTTATGCAGTTATACTGCGGCTTTAATAGTATTCATAGCGTTTTAAGAGTGCAACTTTAAGCAGAGTTATGTTCGACAGTGCAACTGCCTAACAACTGCAAACGACAGGATTGTTAATTACCGCTGAAAACAATCAAATAATTTTGTAAATTATTAAGCACATTATGGGCATATTATCATATTTCGGCGGCATGTATATTTTTTATTACTCGGATGATCATGATCCGCCGCATTTGCATGTTATGTATGCCGGACAAGAAAGTATTATAGACCTCGACGGCTCAATTAGTTAGAATAATCTTCCTCCGGGTAAAATGAAAATATTAAAGCAGTGGATGAGCAAACACAAGGATGAATTATATTTGAATTGGGAAAGACGTAATGCCGGGAAAAAGATATTAAAAATTAAACCATGGAGTAAAAATGACAAATAGAATAAGTACACCGGTAAATGCAATATATATTGGAGACTATAAAATATTAATTGAATTTGAGAACAATGAAATCAGGATTGCAGATTTAGGTTATTTGCGCAGCAAAAGTTTGCCCGATTTTCCGGAAATGAAGGACGAGGAATATATCCGGAAATTTGAGCTTGATATGCTGGGCGGTTTATGCTGGCCCAATGAATATGATATAGCACCTGACTTCTTATATGAAATAAGCAAACCCGCTTTAATTAAAGCAGTCTCCTAAATGTTTATTGTTGAGCTTGAATGCTTACCGGCAGATTTAATCTACCAGCTTTCATGTGGAAATTATTTCTGAAATATATATGCTTATTATTTTGTAAGTACTAATAAATTATTTACGTCAGCAAAACTATCCTAACCATTAAATCTAATAAGGTCATTAAAATATTCAATACACAAAGCAAAACTCGCTTATCTTCTCTTAGAATATTCCCGAATAATTCCTGTAAAATTCTTTGCCTTTAATTTTTATTTTCATGATATTCACAACCAAAGAAAGTCAGTTCTAAAAGGCTTTAATAATTTAGGGTATAGTACTAAGCACTAAGTCGTCAACAACAAAAGGACCGGCAGACATATGCAACTTGTAAAAAACAAACCTTCCGTCTTTTTATTTTTCCTCTCACTTATTCTTTTAGATATTCAGCTATCATTCGCACAGCAGACAATCTTTCCGCAGCCGTTAAGCGATAGGATTGCAAGCTATGATATGAATGTTAAGCTTGACCCGGTTAAGAAACTTGTTACCGGAGATGAAACATTGTACTGGAAGAATTCTTCAAATGATAAAATCAGTAATCTTGAATTTCATCTTTACTTAAATGCATTTAAGAATACGAACTCTACTTTCATAAAAGAATCCGGCGGGCAGCTCCGCGGCGATAAGTTTGATGAAAGCTCAAACCTGAACTGGGGATGGGAAAAAGTTCTTGATATGAAAATAAAAGACGGTGAAGACCTTACAGACAAAATAGAATACATTCAGCCGGACGATAACAACAAAGACGATGAGACTGTAATAAGCGTACCGCTTTCTAAACCGGTACTGCCAGGACAAACTATTACTCTTCAAATTAAGTTTGAATCGAAGCTGCCGAAGATTTTTGCCAGAAGCGGATTCAGCGATAATTATTTTCTTGTCGGGCAGTGGTTCCCTAAAATCGGAGTTTATGAAAAAGCGGGAGAACGCTACGCTGCTAAGGGACAATGGAACTGTCACCAGTACCATGCAAACTCGGAGTTCTATGCGGACTTTGGAGTTTACAATGTTCACATAACCGTTCCTAAAAATTATGTGGTTGGTGCCGCCGGTGTTTTGCAAAATGAAATACAAAACAGCGACGGTACAAAAACTTTGTTCTATCATTCGGAGGATGTAATTGATTTTGTATGGACTGCCTCACCCCGTTTTAAAGTTGTTAACGCCGTATGGCATAATGTTAAGATAAGATTGCTGCTTCAGCCGGAACATTATTATCTTGCCGGAAGACATATTCAATCTGTTGAAGATGCGCTTGAGTATTTTAATAAATATTTAGGAAAGTATCCGTATCCAAACTTGACGATTGTAGATCCTCCGATAAGAGGAATGGGTTCGGCGGGAATGGAGTATCCTACTTTTATTACTGCGGGAAGCTTGTGGGGCTTGCCTGAAGGAATTAAGATGATAGAAAATGTTGTAATCCACGAATTCGGTCATCAATATTTTATGCTGATGCTTGCTACCAACGAGTTTGAGGAAGCCTGGATGGATGAAGGCTTCAATACATATTACGAAGGAAGAATAATGGACAATTATTACGGCAAGAAAAAATCTTTCTTCGATCTCTTGGGCTATCACTTCGGAGATTTTGAATTCCAGAGAGAAAGTTATGCGGGAATGAATGATCCCGAGATTGCACCGGACTTTCAGAACTCTTGGCAGTTCACAAACGGCGGCTACGGCGAAATTACTTATTATAAAACCGGGACGTGGATGAAAACTCTTGAAGGATTGGTCGGCAAAAAAGTAATGGATGAAATAATGCAGACTTACTTTGAGCGCTGGAAGTTCAAGCATCCGTGCGGAAGAGACTTTATAAATATTGTGAATGAAGTTGTAAAGGAAAGACTCGGAAATAAATTTGGCGATAATATGGACTGGTTCTTTAATGAAGTTCTTTACGGAACCGGCATCTGCGATTACAAGCTTGCAAACATTTCTATTAATAAAGTGGAACAGCCCCAGGGTGTTTACGATAGTGCAGGCGTGAATAAATATTATAAGATTAAAAGAGAATCAGGCAAGCCTGTTTACGAATCGAAGGTTGTTGTTTACCGTTTAGGCGATGTAATTATGCCTGAAGAAGTGCTTGTCCACTTTGACAACGGAAAAGAAATTCTTGAGCAATGGGACGGCAAAGACCGCACGCATGATTTCATTTACGACAAACCGGAAAAAGTACTCTGGGCTAAAATTGATCCTTACAATAAAATTCCTATGGACGTAAACCTGATTAACAACAGCTACACAAGGGAACCGGAAACTACAGCAGAGGATAAATACTTTGCAAAGTTCATTTTCTGGGTTGAAAATACAATGCTCACTTTCGGTTCAATGTTTTAATAATTAAGGAAAGAAAAATGAAAATAGTTAAGGCATATTCCGCAGGTTTAATTTCGGCAGCAAAATCTAAAAGAATGACTACGTTAATTTATGCGGCAACTCTTCTGCTGGCGCTTGTTATTGCAATACCTTTTCATGCTGTTGTAACTGCTCGGGCAGGAAATACAATGGCATTGAGTTCCTTGGTTAAGCATTTTGATTACACAAGCTATACTGATTTCATGCGGCAGTCAGGCAAAGCAATAAGACCGTTTTTACTTACTGCAGTTTGGATGGGATTTTTCTTTTTGATCTTTACAATTTTCTTTTCGGGCGGCGTACTAACAATTCTAAACGAAGAGAATAAATTGAACATAAAAGAATTTTTATCCGGCTGCGGAAAGTTCTTTA
The DNA here is from genome assembly GCA_021793635.1 of Bacteroidota bacterium. Next base: position 1,452 of record JAJYSI010000064.1, on the reverse strand, counting down.
TGAGATATCTTCGTCTTGCAATTTATATGTTAATTATAATCTCAGTAGTTGAAGGCTTACTTTTCTTTGCAATCGGTGCGGTACTCGTTTCAGCATATCCGTCGGTTCAAAGCGAGGCTTCGCTGTTCTATATGTTTTTGGTTGGAGCGATCGTCTGCCTGGTGTTTTTTATTCTGTTTCTTGCCATTAGTGATTATGCAAAAGTTATCTTGTTTAGGGAAGATTCAAAAAAAGTATTAAAGTCGATGTGGACGTCAACCAGGTTTGTGTTCAGGCATTTCTTCGGCGCTTACTTTCTTTATCTTCTTGTGCTGATAGCACCGGTTGTGTTTTTCATTTTATATTTTCTTCTTGATGAATCAATCGGAATGGTTTCCGGGTTTACAATCTTTATTATGTTTTTAATTCAGCAAATATTAATCTGGCTAAGAACCTGGGTGAAGATTTGGTTCCTGGGGAGCGAGCTTACGTATTTTGATTTGATTCAAGAAAGTAAAAAGTTAATCGCGGAAAAATATTCTCCTGCTCGATTAGAAGAACAAGCGGGAGAAATCTTAGGTAATCCTCAAGTATCTTAACTTGACTTGTTAAATTATTTCCTAAAGCGTAATTTGATAAAAAGAATGCCGCATTTATTTTTAGGATGTAAAAAATAGTGTATTGGAGATAATTATGAATTGGAGAGAAAGAATTTCCGTAGATCCTTTAGTATGTCATGGTAAGGCATGTATAAAAGGAACCAGGGTAATGGTGTCTGTCATACTTGATAATTTAGCTGAAGGTTTGAGCGAAGAAGAAATATTAAAAAGTTATCCATCTTTAGTCCATGAAGATATTAGAGCGGCAATATCGTATGCGGCAGAATTGAGAAATTAATTTCCTCCAAACAAATTTCCGAAGTACACCACTGCACCGAGATTAAAAGTAAGTAAATCTGTTTTTGATTTAGATACTTCGTAAATAACCTGACCGTGGTTTATAATTACCGAACCTTCTTTCAAATATTCAGCCTCAGTTCCGTAAAGATATCTCACCTTAAAATCCAGAAATACCGAGGTAACTTTTTGCTGTGGATCGGCAAATGAGATTAATTCAAATTGAACTCCGCCGCCTCCGCCGTAGCTCCATGCCCAATCATCAAAGTTTGTTGAACTGGCAACGTCCTCGGAGCCGCTTCCGTTAATGTTTGTTTCCGTAAAAATATAAGAACCGCCGAGCATCAATTCAATATATGGTCGTACGGAACCTTGCAGAGGAATTATCTGACTGACGAAATGAAAATTTACAATGTTATTAGTTCTGTTCACATCAACAACAACATCCGGTATTGTGGAGCTAAACGGTTCTCGCCTCGATTCCCAGCCGTAATTTATGTAGCCTATGTTTATCCCGAAGGTATAAGGATATTCCTGAGTCGGATTTAAAATCATGAATTGTAAATTACAACCGATT
>JAJYSI010000063.1 GCA_021793635.1 Bacteroidota bacterium | reverse complement strand
GGTAGCAAGGAATAGGCAGGTTTGCTTTTTAATATCAGTTCAATTCATTCTGCTAAAGGAACTGACGGTGAAAAAGGAACAGGACTTGGTTTGATTCTTTGCAAAGAATTTATCGAGAAAAATAAAGGTAAAATTTGGGTAGAAAGCGAACCGGATAAAGGTTCTAAATTCATCTTCACCTTGCAGAAAGCCTTTTAATAAAATCAAAGTGATTTATAGGGCTTACCGAAAACTTCGGGGTTCACAAAACATTTCCTAAAAACGGATTTAGAATTTATAGAGTTTCTTTTTATCCCGGCTAAATGGTTTCAATAGGCTCCGCCGTTGACAATAATGACTTTTTGATAAACCCCACTTTTAAAAAATCTTATTGTTAAATAATAATCATAATGTTAAATTGTAATTGAGATATGTAACATAAAAAGTTATGTCAAGCGGATTAACAAATTTGAGATCAAATTTACCCAGAATATCTGTGTTCAATAAAGTTAATATTATTGTCAGCCTTTTTGCTAAAAAATATTTTTAATCCCATTTAATGAGTGAAATACCGGGAATTTTTTGCTGATTCATTAAGCAATAACTATCATAAACATAATTAAGGAAAAACAAATGAAAAATATTTCTGCACTTTTACTGATTGGGTTCATTTTCCTTTTCTTATCCTCTGCCGGCAATGCGCAGACTAAACCTATCAACATCTCTTTGTTCAATCCGGTTCAAATTTTTCCGGAGAGCAATTCTATTCAAGGTCTCCGGCTAAACTTTATTTATGGCAAGAATGTTTCAATGCAGGGATTTGATTGGGGACTTATTAATAGTGTTGGAACCGGAGGTTTTACAGGTGTTCAGTGGGGATTTATTAATATTAACGATGGTAATGTTGTTGGATGGCAAGCCGGCGGTGTAAACCTTGACGACAATAACGTGAAAGGTTTTCAATGGGGTTGGTTTAATAAAGGCAACCACGTAAGCGGGCTGCAGCTTGGACTGGTAAATATGGCTCAAAGCCTGTACGGCATTCAAATCGGTTTAATTAATTTTATTGAAACCGGTGGACAATTTCCTGTCTTTCCAATTGTCAACTGGTCTTTCTAATACCTATTCAAATAATTAATTAAATATTCCCGTTAGACTAACCCTCAAGGTTTATGAATGCAAACCTGAAGGTGTAACGGGAATTTTTTTAAATGAAATTATGTCTAAATGCGAATATTTAATTATAGTTGTAATTGTTCTTTAAAATTATTTGTTAAGGACAAAATATTAGAGACAAAGATTTATCAAACTTAGCGGAAGCGTGTTAATGAAATCAGCAGCGATATTTATATTAATTATTTTTTCTTTATTAAATTTCAATTGCGGCAGCTCATCAAATGTTGGAAAGAATAAGACTTCGAATGAAATCGAAAAGACAACAAAAAATACTGTACAGCCTAAATTAGAATACTCAGGAATATTTCTCGATAATCCGGGAAATCAAGCAGGTATCTGGTATTTAAATTCCAAAGACAGCGCTAAGAAACTAATTCTAAGTTTACCATCCAATTACGGAATATCTGCAGATAATTTTAAACTATCGCCTCTTCACGGATTTCTTGCATTCTACGTTTACGATGCCTCGAATAACAGAACAAATGTATATTCTATTAACTTGGATAACAGAGATCTTGCTTGGCTTAAGAGTGATCAAGGCAGATTGGGAGTCGATTTAGTCTGGCAAAATGATTCATTGTTATACTGTAATCTAAGTGAGGGTGATAAAGATACATATCCCAAAGAGGAATACAGCTCGCTTATTAACGTAGCTGAAAATAAAGCAATAAAAAGTTTTAAACCGGTTAGAGGGAACCGGCTGGTAGGCTTAATTAACAATAAATATTTGTTATATGAATTTTATCCAGGCGGCAGTATATATAAGAATCATTATTACTTAATTGATAAGTACAGCAATAAAATATTTAAGGATTTTCAGAAAGAAGATGATTCTCACGGACTTGTTCATTTTGAAATCTCGCCGACCGGTACAGAATTTTTCCACATACCTTCTAAAGTCTTTACCAATGACAAAGGCAAATCTGTAAAAGAAGAAGAATTAGTTTTGCAAAAGATTATGGGATCATCAGAAGAATCAATCGCGCATACACCGTCCGGGTTTACAGATGTTGCATGGTCTCCGGAAGGAAATGTAATTTCATTTTTGAAAGTCGGGTCAATAAATTACAATGCCGCCACACAAAAGTATACGGATATTAGGTATTTCTATTTTTATAATATAAAGACAAAGCAGTTAACAAACCTGAAAACATACGAGGATGAAGGCGCCAATGGAATAGAAGCAGAATTTGATATACCCAAGACCTTAACAAACGCTTCAACAATTTTTAATTATTTAAATTATAAATGGTCGCCTTCGGGGAAATATCTCTTTATTACTAGACAAGACCTTACGATGAACGGCGTGATTATTAAATCTATTCTTTACGATATTAATTCAAAAACCGAAAAGACACAGATTAACAGTTCCAACAGTAATGTTAAAGTTGAAGGATGGTGGGATGACAATATGATTCTTCTATCTGAAGGAGATAATCATATTCTATATGATTTGAAGACAAATAAAAACATTGCCATTCCTATCAACGGCAGAATTTTATATTTAAAGGAAGAATAGCAGCTAAGCTATATTGAAGTTGACATCCTTTCTTAATGGCGTCAACTCTCATTGTTAAATTTCTTTTCCATTGCGCAAAAAATTTAACGTCAAAGTTGAAGCATGATTATTGACTTCCTAACATACAGATACTATTATTCAATCAATCAATTGTAAAATTTATTTGAGCTAATGAAAGTTCGTGACAGCGGCATGCCTGAAGAATCCTACTGGGAAACCTTTTTTAACCCGCAATATATTTTTTCGAAGCTTCAATTGGATAATAAGATTAATAATGCATCAGAATTCGGCTCCGGCTATGGTACATTTACAATTCCCGCTGCTAAAATCATCAAAGGAACTTTGCACGCCTTCGATATTGAACCGGAAATGATTTCTATTCTAAAAGAAAAAGTAGACAAAGAGAAAATTTCAAACATCAAAATTAATCAAATTGATTTTGTAAAGGAAGGGACAAAGCTTAAAGACGAGTCTGTTGATTATGTAATCCTCTTTAATATACTTCATGCAGAAGACCCGGTTGCCTTGTTACAAGAAGCTTACCGGATCTTAATGTGTGAAGGCAAGGTTGGTGTCGTTCATTGGGTTTATTCTAAATCAACTCCAAGAGGTCCTTCTCTCGATATAAGACCAAAGCCGGAACAATGCATTGACTGGATGAAATCTGCGGGATTCAAAATTGAAAGCGGAATTATTTCACTGCCGCCTTATCATTATGGAATTTTAGGAATTAAAAATACCGATTCTTGATGCACAATAATTATAAAACATTCACTATAGAATATTTAGTATCCAGCATTTAGTATCTAGTATCCAGAATCTAGTAATAGCTTAAACAAATTAAAGAGGACTAAATGAAATATCTTATAAAATTTACGATGTACCTTACGGAACAGAAAAACTAATAATGTACTTCGTCTTGCATTGCAGATTCAAAAAGACTTTCCTGATAACGACGTCAGAATATTTTTAATGGCTGACGCTGCGACATGCGCTTTGCCAAACCAAATACTGCAAATGGCTGTTACTATATTGAACGCATTCAAAAGTTTTTATTGAATAAAGACGGAAAAGTTAAAATATGTGGCACATGTGCTGATCTCTTGATAAAAATTCTCTCGGCAAATGCAAACAGCAAGTTCAAAATAAATTGATGACATATCTACGACTTTAATTAACCAGTGTAATTAAATAAACACCGCCAAGCATTACCAGCACACCGCAAACCTTTTTAATCCACAAAATCGTTTTTGATTCTTCGCTCCAATTCAAATACTTTTGAACTTTCCCCGTCAATGTTCCGGCACCAACTATAACAGAGCAATGCCCTATTCCAAACGCCAGAAGAAAAGCTGCGGCAAGTAAATAATTTGTCTGCGCTGTTTGGAAAACTATTCCGAGCACCGGAGCCATGTAAGCAAATGTGCAAGGTCCTAATGCCAAGCCAAAAAGTAATCCGAGAATTAGTGCGGCTAATAAACCTTTTGATTTTGGCTTTCTTAATCCGGCATTATTCCAATTGAGCTTTATAATATCAAGAAGATAAAGCCCGACTAAAAAAAATATTCCGGCAACAAGATAATTTCCAACTCCGCCTATGTCTCCCACCAATCTTCCGAGCAATGCAGTAATAATTCCTATGAGTGTTATCGTAATCAGAATCCCAACGGAAAAAATTAGAGAGATGTTGAATGTTCTTCCAATGGAAATTTTCCCTTGCGAACTTATAAACCCCACCACAAGAGGGATGCTCGACAAATGACATGGTGAAAGCAGAATTGATAACACTCCCCATGCAAATGAAGCCATCACAGCTATCCAAACCGCACCGGTCATTGCTTCATATAATGAATTGAAAATTCCATTAAGCATATCAACTCTTTTTGCTTACCGGTTTTATTCCTTTTGTCAGCAGCAGCTTATCAATTTCTTTTTCGGGATAAAATCCTTCGTGACGAAAAAACTCTTTACCTCTTTCATCAAGAAATACTTGCGTTGGAATTAGCTTAATGCCGTACTTTTCTGCATAGGGCTTACCATTGTCTGTCCAGACATCGTGGAAAATAACTTTTACTTGCCCGCTGTATTTCGTCTCGATTGCTTTCATAACCGGCTGCATCATCTTGCATGGAATACAGTTCACCGAACCAAGTTCAATGAATGTGACTTTTGGTTTTGCATTTTCCTTCTTTGTCTGTTTTGAATTTTGTGCAGAAAGATTTGCAATAATAAAGGTTGTAAAAAGTAAAACAGTAATTAATTTTTTCATAGTTAATCCCATCAATAAATAAGATTGAACAAATAACCAACAATAATTATTCCCACAGCCACCACTGTTACAAAAACAAATATCAATTGAATCTTTAAAACTTTCTTAAGAATTATTGTCTCCGGCAGCGACAGCCCGATTACGCTCATCATAAATGCCAGCACAGTACCAAGTGAAGCACCTTTTTCAAGCAGTGCCTGCACAATCGGAATTATTCCTGCAGCGTTTGAATACATCGGTACGCCTATCAACACAGCAATAGGAACAGACCACCAGGCGGATTTACCCATCAGTCCTGCCATAAAATTTTCCGGCACATATCCGTGGATTCCAGCGCCGACAGCAATTCCGATTACAATGTATATCCAAACTTTCCCGACAATCTCTTTTACTGCATCTACGCCGGAAGAAATCCTTTCTGAAAATGCTGGTCTTACTTCTTCTATTTCAAACTGAGCAGCTTTGGTTTTATATACCCAATCTTCAACATACTTTTCTAATTTGAGTCTGCCGATTACATAACCGGAAATCATCGCAATTATTAATCCGGTTGACATATACAAGAGTGCTGTTTTCCATCCGAATAATCCGAACAAAAGAACAACTGCTACTTCATTTATCATCGGCGCAGCAATCAAAAAAGAAAATGTTACTCCAAGCGGAACGCCGCTTTCTACAAACCCAAGGAACAGCGGTATTGCAGAACAAGAACAGAACGGTGTTACAATTCCAAGCAGACTTGCAGATACATTTCCTGCAAATAGTTTTTTACCGCCAAGCATTTTTCTCGTTCGTTCAGGAGAAAAATATGTCCGGACAATTCCTACTGCAAAAACTATTAATACAAGTAAAAGTAAAACCTTTGGAACCTCAAAAATAAAAAAGCTAATCGCGCTTGTTAAGTGAGAATATCTCGGAAGATTAATTAAATCAAACACTATCCATTCTGTTAAGCTTTGGAGACTTAAATAAAGAAGAAGCCACACGGGCAAAAGCAGCATGAATAAGTAATATTTATTTTTAAGAGCAATCATTTTTCAGTATACATAGTTATATCTTTTTGTTACACAGAGTTACTCAGAGTACACACTGAGTTTCACTGAGTTTAAAATATTTTTCAGTGTAACTCTGTGACACTATGTTTATAAAACAAATCTCCGTATTCCATCCTTTAACGACTTAACATTAAAGTTAATTAATAAACCCACTTTACACTTCGAAAACTTTAAATAAGTAAGCACTTGAGCCTCGTGGACATCGTTAATTGCTTCGACAGATTTTAATTCGAGAATGACTTTTCCATCAGCAATAATATCTGCTCGATATCCGTATTCAAGTTTAATATCTTTATAAACTACCGGTATAGGAGCTTGTCTATTTACTTTTATTCCTCTGTTTTCCAATTCAAATGACAAGCACTCTTCATAAGCGGATTCAAGCATTCCTGGTCCAAGATGCGAATGAACTTCCATAGCAGCGGCGATAATTTCCCTCGTTAATTCAGAATAAAAGTACTCACTCATTTTTCCCTCACTATTTTTTGAAATCTTTTACATATAGTAACTCAGAGTTCACGCTGAGTTTTAAAATTTCTCTGTGTTACTCTGTGCTTCCTCAGTGAAACTCAGTGTAACCAATTTTTATGGACAAACATTAGGAGCTTTAACTGTGCCTTCATCAACTGCTTTGAAATATTTTTTCTGAAACCACAACGCCACGTTTACAAGACTTATTAAAACCGGTACTTCAACTAAAGGTCCGATAACTGCTGCAAATGCTTCCCCGGAATTAATACCGAATACAGCCACCGCAACTGCTATTGCAAGCTCAAAGTTGTTGCTTGCCGCCGTAAACGAAAGCGTAGCTGTTTTGGAATAATCCGCACCAACTTTTCTTCCAAGATAAAACGAAACAAAAAACATAATGATGAAATAGAAAATGAGCGGTATAGCAATTCGAACAACATCAAGCGGAATTTTTACTATGTATTCACCTTTTAGTGAGAACATTACTATGATAGTAAACAACAGAGCAATCAATGTAATTGGGCTAATCTTCGGGATGAACTTGGTCTGATACCATTCTTTATTTTTCAACTTAATTAATGAAAATCTTGTAATGATTCCGGCTATGAATGGAATGCCGAGATAAATAAAAACACTTTCCGCTATTTGTCCGATTGTAATATCTACTTTAAAAGTTTTTAGTCCCAATGCTGATGGAAGAATTGTTAAGAACACATAAGCATAGATTGAGAAAAACAGCACTTGAAATATTGAGTTGAACGCGACTAATCCGGCAGCGTATTCTGTATCGCCTTTAGCAAGTTCGTTCCAGACAATAACCATTGCAATGCAGCGCGCAAGACCAATCATAATCAAGCCAGCCATGTATTCCGGGTAGCCTTGCAAGAAAATTATCGCAAGAACAAACATCACCACCGGTCCGATTATCCAATTTTGAATTAATGAAAGAGAAAGTATCCTTACATTTTTAAAAACATCTCCAAGTTCTTCATACTTTACTTTTGCAAGCGGCGGATACATCATCAAGATTAATCCAATTGCTATGGGAATATTTGTTGTGCCCGACTGAAATGAATTCCAGAAATTTACTATTCCCGGAAAAAGATAACCGGAGAATACACCAACGAACATTGCCAGAAAAATCCATAGAGTTAAAAATCTATCTAGAAATGATAGTCTATTAGTAATCGTGCTCATCCCGCTATTCTCCATTCAAAATTATTTCATCGTCTAATTCGGCAAGCCATTTTTTAATTTTCTCTTTAATCCGGTCACGAATGATTCGCGTGCCGTTTAATTTTTCTTCCCGGCTACCTTCAATTGCCGAAGGATCTGGAAAGCTCCAATGAATTCTTTTGCACACACCCGGGAAAATCGGACAGCGTTCAGCCGAAGCTTCATCGCACACCGTAATAACATAGCTGAACATCTTCCCACTCTTAAAAAATTCAAACACATCTTTTGTTTTATTACTTGAAATATCAATCCCGACTTCTTTCATTACCTCTACTGCGAGAGGATTTAACTTCCCTGGCTCAAGTCCGGCGCTTTCGGCTTCAAATTTTCCGCCGCCGAATAAATTCAAATAGGATTCCGCCATTTGGCTGCGGGCGCTGTTATGAATACATACAAATAATACTCTTTGCTTGTCCATTCAATCTCCTAATTATTTTCTTGTGCAATTGCATCCATCATCCAGTGGGTAAGTGTAGTTTTAGTGGGCAGTTTTCCACTCGATACTACTTTACCATTCAACACTAACCCCGGTGTGCTCAAAATTCCGTAGCTCATTATTTCTCTTAAATCGGTTACTTTTTCTATTACTGCATCAATCCGGTTTTCAGATGTTACCTCTCTGCAAAGATTTTCTAAATTCAAACAATTTGTGCAACCTGAACCAAGAACTTTAATATTTAACATTTTATCTTCCTTTACTTTTTAAACTTGTGTAACTAATTTCTTACACAGAGTATCTCAGAGTGCGCACTGAGTCTCACAGTGTCTTAAAATTCCTCTGTGAAACTCTGTGATTCCTCTGTGTAACTCTGTGTCGCCTTTCTTAATTTCCTATTCAGCTTCTTTTTATTTTGCCAATTATCGAAATGATAAACAAAAAATATATTATCTGCCGCATACTTCGTTTCTATCTACCTTTTGAATTTTTTGCTTATCGGAAATTATCAGACTATCATTCGAAATCCAAAAATCGAGCGTTGAAAGAACGGATGATATTCTTGGGTCAGAAGGCTTCGGATTGATCATATAGTTGACCCATTTGCCATCCTTTTCCTCGATAATAAAACCGGTATCGCGCAGTATGCTGAGATGTTTTGAAACTGTTGATGTCGCTAAATTCAGTACGGCGGTTATTTCACAAACACATAATGATTTACTTTGCAGCATCTTCAGTATTCTTAGCCGGTTTGGATCTGAAAGTGCTTTGAATAATTTTGTATTATCTTTTATTGATGTATCCATAATGTCATTTCGATAGTAGACGAAATATACAGACTTCCTCAAAAATTAACAAATTAATTTTCCGTTTAGCACTTTTTACTATCCTGCATTCGAATTTATTTTTTGATATATTTTTACTTGTCCGCTTGCGATATTTTCTAATTTATAAATCTGAAACAAGCTCATTTTTTGATCTGAGTTTAAAAGACTGTTAAATATATATAGGGCACTTCTAAAAACTAATCTTTTATAAAGAATAGAACACGGATGACACGGATTTAGCGGATTAACACGGATTAGTATTGAAGTTTTTAGAGTTGCCCAATAGCTATTTTCTCATGATTTTTGTGATAGGTTAAATTGTTACAATAAAACAAAATATAAGAAGTTGATAAATTTAGCTACTCATAATTTCTTTATTCTTTACAGTTTCCTATAATATACATTATGAGAAATCAATCTACGAAATGAAGAAGCGCCATATATATTTCTCAATCGACGCTTTTTTCAAAATTAGATAGAGCTACAATAATTTAGGAACTTCGGAAACAAAGAATCGTTTAACCGTATCCCATGAAAGTGAAACCAACATATTCGGCATGGGTTCTAATTCGGCATCAACGAAATAGGTGAGTGATTTAAGAATATAGACATTATTGTATGGAGTAAGGGAAAATTTCTGTTTAAACAACATGAATAGTTCAGAAAGTTTATACAGTTGTGCAACCATATACAAGTCAACAAAATCTCTTTTTGTGCCGCGGCTGCTGATCGCACTAATCTTCATACAGGCGATATCTCTCTCATCAGCAACCTCTATGGTTGTGCCGGTTTCCGATTGGTACTTCTTTGTCTGAAAAAGAAGCGGGTAGTTATAGCCAAGGAAACTTACCTTGATTTCTTTCAGGTTAAGATGAAGCGTGTGCTCGCTCTTTGCAGCAATGGTAAGATCACTCAATCCTTGCATTTTTTGGATCAGCACTTCTTCATTGAATAAATCAGGGCTGAAAAAATCGAAATCGCGTGAAAGACGATGACCAAGCATGAGTGCCAGTCCGGTTCCTCCGGCAAGAAAAAACTGTGAGAGTGTCAGCGTTCGATTCAGATCATCCAGAACTTGATCCGAAGCGGTAGGAAGAATTTCTTTATGCCATGTGAACTTTTTGGTATTCATATAGTATTTCTTCCGTTATTTTTTAAAGCGGAAATTTCGCCTATTGGGATACCGAATATGATTGCCCAGAAGTTTGCTGATTTGGGAGAAAGTCTTTTATCCGACCTGATGACTTTCTTAATCTCGGATTCAAGGAATAGCCCTTTTATCCAGATTGCAGCCTCTTCATCACCGAACTCGAGCACGCGGCTGATCGTATATTCCGGGTATTCGAGTGGATCAAACGTTTCTACATTAATGTCCCAAAAAAGATGCTGTATGTATTTTGGTATTTGGTTCATATTTATCTCTTATTAATTAGGTTTCCTATAATATACATTATGAGAAATCAATCTACTTATCACGTTCATAAAAATGGAATCCATCCTTTTCCAAAATCTCAGATATAACTTGCTTTGTTACTTCTGCAAGTTTAACTGCTTCAACAGCATCATATCATCTTTAGTAACTTTTTTATATCCTCCTGGATATCTTTTAGCAACTGCATAGTTTGTAAGCTTAAAAGTTGAAGCTAAAGTATTCATTAAATAAAATTCTGCCGGACATAATTTTGTTAGATCATCAATGACGTGAGTGTATGGAAAATCAATCAATCTACTAACAAGAAAAGCCTTAAGATATTTTTCTGCACATTGCTGTGCATGATAACAAATTAATCTGTAAGGGATATTTGAACTTAAAGTAAAAGCGTGGTTGGCTAAAATTAAATCTTCTTCCGCAATCTCTACCCATTTGAAGACTTGTTCTTCAAGTTCTTTTCGTTCATCGTTCATACAAAATTATACCCTCTTTCGTTGCATATCGAGCAACTGTAC
>JAJYSI010000062.1 GCA_021793635.1 Bacteroidota bacterium | reverse complement strand
TTAAATTATTATCAAGTAAGCGATAATAGTTTAGTTAATGAAATTTCTTCAACTTTATCACTTAATGATGCTTGGAAACGAAGTGTGCTTTATCAGGGAATGATTGAATTATTTAGGAGTTATTGTATCAAGGAAAAATGCTTGGAATGCCAAATAGGAGGAAAAATATTTACCTAATTTTGTTGTACTGTTATTTCTGAAATATTTAATTACTGCCCGAAAGTCTTTGGATGTCGTCTCGTAATTTTGCCGCTCTCTCATACTCTTCTGCTTCAATGGCTTCTCTTAATTTGTTTTGAAGTGCTGCTAGCATTGCTTCTTTTGTTTTAGGAATTTGGGTTTCTTTCTCATCAGGATACTCTTCTTTTTCTTCAAATGGATCTTTCCCTGGTTCATCTGATGGAATAAATGCAGCGGTTTCCATAACTGACTCCATGACGTAAATTGGAGACTGAGTTCTTACTGCTAATGCTATTGCATCGCTAGGGCGGCTATCAATTTCATTAGTTAGACCTGAGATTTCCAGAATAATTTTTGCATAAAAAGTATTTTCTCTAAGTTCATCAATTATAATCTCATTTATTGTACCGCCAAGATTTTCAATTACTTGCTTTAATAAGTCGTGAGTAAGAGGTCTTGGCGGTTTTATTCCTTCAATTTCAAGCGCAATAGCCTGAGCTTCAAAGGCTCCGATAATTATTGGCAATCTTCTGGCTCCTCCGGATTCTTTGAGTAGGATAGCGTAAGCGCCTCCGGCTGATGGGCTAGACGATAAACCGAGAATTTCACATTGAACTTTTTGCAAATTAAACTCCAAATTGATTATGCTTTAGCTTTTTTGATCTCTTCAGTCAAAGCGGGTAATATCTCAAATACATCTCCGGCAATCCCATAATCAGCTACTGTAAATATGGGAGCATCCTTATCCTTATTTATTGCAACAATATACTTAGAGGAAGACATTCCTGCTAAATGTTGAATTGCGCCTGAAATTCCACATGCTATATAAAGTGATGGTGACACAGTTTTCCCGGTTTGACCAACTTGTTCTCTATGTGGTCTCCAACCTGCATCAACAGCAGCTCTAGAGGCACCAACTGCCGCTCCTAAAACATCGGCTAAGTTCTCAACTAGGTTAAAATTTTCAGGAGCTTTTAATCCTCTTCCTCCAGAGACAATAATATCGGCCTCCGCAACATCAAGCTTGCCTTCAGATTTTTTGTATTCAACGACCTTTGTTTTCAAATTAGGATTTGAGACATCTCTTGTTTCAATCTTCAATTCTTGTGATACTTCTGGGACTTGAGCCTTGAAAACATTTGGGCGGATTGTAACGACTTTTTTATCTGAATTAAATTTAACATCAACAAGAGCTTTCCCAGCATAAACGGGACGAGTAAATAACGGTGGATTTCCGGTAAAATCAACACTAACACAATCCATAATGCAACCAGCATCTATACGAGCGCCTATGCGCGGAGCCAAATCTTTTCCTAATGCTGTATCACCAAAGATTAAATACTCAGCGTCAGTTTCCTTTACTGCTTCGCATACCAAGTCAGTGTATGCTGAGGCTGAATAATTTGTAAGTGATTCGTTTTTGTAATGAAGAACTCTTGAAATTCCATATTTGGAAATATCATTTAAGTTCTGAATATCATTTCCTATTACTACGCCTACAACCTCGGTATTTAGTTTTGTAGCGATATTTTTGGAAAAACTTACGACTTCAAAGGATACTTTCTTTAACTTATTTTCTCTCTGTTCAAGAATTGCCAACACAACTTTAGACATATAATATCTCCTTTTAATTAAATTATTTTTGCTTCTTCATGGAGTAGTTTTACTAGCTCAGGAACTGCCGAGACATCAGTCCCGATTATTCTTCCGGGTTGTTTTGCTGCAGGTTTTCTCATTTTTACAACTTCTGTATGGTTAGTAGTTACAACGATAGGCTTTTCTAAAATCTCTTTTTTCTTTGATGCCATTATTCCTTTTAGAGAAGCATAACGCGGCTCATTTAAACCTTTTTGAGTTGTAATTACAACCGGCAGTTCGGATTCAACTACTTCTTTACCGCCTTCGATTTCTCTTTCAGCAATAACTTTTTGTCCTTCAATATTTAGATAAACAGCATTTGAAATACAAGAATATCCTAAGAACTCAGAGGTCAATTGTCCGACAATCGAGTCATCATAATCAACCGATTGTTTTCCCATAAAGACTATATCGAATTGTTGATTTTTCAATTCTTCCGCTAATGCTTTAGCAATTCCAACTGAATCTAAAGATTTATCAGTCTTTAGCAAGATGCCTTTGTCAACACCCATTGCTAAAGCTTTTCTTAATGTTTCTTTACTATTATCATTTCCTACGCTTATTGCAACAACTTCACCGCCAAATTTTTCTTTTGTTTTTAATGCCTCTTCAACGGCAAACTCATCATAAGGATTAATTATAAATACAACACCTGCAGGATCAATATGTTTTTCATCTTGCCCTATTTTGACTTTTGTGGCTGTATCCGGAACATGACTTACACAAACCGCAACTTTCATCTGCCCTCCTTTTTAATTTAATTTTTGTGTAAAATATAAACATACACTGATATAAAATCAAATCAGTGAATTTTGAGTATTAACTCATGTTACGCAGACAATTTCAAATATAAAGGAAGTGAAGTGCAAAACCTCCGAGGTTTAGGAAAACCTCGGAGGTTTCTCATTTTATTATCAATTGCTAATTACTCTCGTAGGTTTACATTTCTACAGTTTGTTTAATGGAAAGTATACGGGATAAGGTTATTAGAAGGTTTGTTGATGCGCATTCAGAGTGTATTCACAGTGCATTCAGAGTGTATTCACAGTGCATTCAGAGTGTATTCACAGTGCATTCAGAGTGCATTCATAATTTTTGGGAGAATTATTTTTGATTTGTTTTAGATTCAGATTAAAATATGTCCAAAACGAATTGTTTTATTTTTTTTACTTAATTGTTGTATTATTTACTGGAGTGACAACTATTAAAAATTTATTTAAATTATAATATTAATATAATAAGAAATTGTTGTGGAAAAAGAAGTATTAAATAATCCTTTAATTGATTTTGATTCTGAAAGTGAAGTTTCTATAAGGACCATCAGCAAGGTAGTCTTATTCAATGACAACTGGCATACTTTTGACGATGTCATATTACAATTGATTAAAGCTGTCAATTGTTCGTTTGAAAAAGCTAGGGCACATGCTTTTGAAGTTCACGTAAAAGGGAAATCAATCGTCTTTAGTGGCGATATAAAAGATTGTTTGAGAGTGTCATCTATCCTTGAAGAAATTGCCTTAAACACCCAAATTATTACTTGATAAGTTACTTTTGTTAGACCCTCTAAATATGGGAAAAACTAAATAGAGTTTCTGCTTAAACATTATTTTATTCTCCCACAATTAAATTTTACAAATAATCAGAAATACTTTGATTTGGTAAGGTCCGCAGTATAGCTTAATTCATTGTTTATCCCTCTCGCATTATTTATATTTGTACTTCAAATTTTTAAAACTAAGGAAAAATGTGAATAATTTTAGAAACGATATTAGAAACATCGCAATAATAGCGCATGTTGATCACGGCAAGACTACTTTGGTTGATCACATGCTTAAACAAACCGGCGCCTGGAGAGATAACCAGCACATCGACAAACGGGTAATGGATTCCAATGCTCTCGAAAAAGAAAGAGGAATAACTATACTTGCAAAAAATTTAAGCGTAAAGTATAAGGGGGTTAAAATTAATATAATTGATACTCCCGGTCACGCTGATTTTGGCGGAGAAGTTGAACGGACTTTAAGAATGGTTGACGGCGTTCTTCTGCTTGTGGATGCTGCAGAGGGTCCGTTGCCACAGACAAAGTTTGTTTTAAAGAAATCCCTCGACTTAAAACTAAAGCCAATCGTAGTCATAAATAAAATTGACCGTAAAGACGCCCGTCCCAATGAGGTTCTTAATGAAGTTTTTGATCTTTTTATTTCCTTAGGCGCAACTGAAGATCAACTTGATTTCCCATTTGTGTATGCAATTGCTAAAGAGGGTATTGCAAAAGTTAACCTTGAAGATGAAAATGTTAGTCTTGCGCCGCTGTTTGACTCAATTATTAATAAAGTACCAGCTCCGCAATGTGATCTCGAAAACCCTTTCCAAATGCTTATTTCTGCAATTGATTATAACGATTATTTAGGAAGAATTGGAATCGGAAGAATTCATAACGGCTCTGCTAAAGTGGGGGACAATATTATTCTTATTACTAAAGATGGCGATAAGACTAATGCTAAAGTTTCGAAATTATATCTTTTTGAAAATATTAAACGCATTGACGCTGAAGAAATTTCAGCCGGAGATATTGGAGCTATAGCTGGATTAGAGGATGTTGACATCGGTGATACTATTACGAGCCCTCTTAAGCCTGAACAGCTTCCGTTCGTTGCAATTGATGAACCTACAATTACCATGAACTTTATGGTCAATAATTCTCCTTTTGCCGGACAAGAAGGAAAGTATGTTACTACAAGAAATATAAGCGAAAGACTTTCAAGAGAATTAAAATCCAATGTAAGTCTAAAAGTTGAAATGACTGATTCACCAGATACATTTAAGGTTAGCGGTAGGGGGGAACTTCATTTAGCAATCTTAATTGAGAATATGAGACGTGAAGGTTATGAGATGCAATTAAGCAGGCCGGAAGTTATTTATAAAAAGGTTCACGATGTTTTATCCGAACCGATGGAGCATGTAATTATTGATGTGCCGGATGAATTTGTTGGTGTAGTTATCGAAAAGCTTGGTAAAAGAAAAGCTGAAATGAAAAACATGCTTACTTTTAACAATAACACCCGTTTAGAATTTATTATCCCTTCACGCGGCTTAATAGGCTACCGTGCAGAGTTTATGACAGACACAAAGGGTACGGGGATTCTACATCATAATTTTAACGGATATGAACCTTTCAAAGGTGAAATGATCCACCGCCAAAGAGGCGCTTTAGTTGCAATGGAAGGTGGCACTGCTTCTTCTTACGCAATGTTTAAGCTGCAAGAAAGATCTGTTTTCTTTGTAGATCACGGTACCCGTGTTTATGAAGGAATGGTTGTCGGAGAAAACTCCAGGAACAACGATATGCATGTAAACGTAACTAAAACTAAACAGCTTACAAATATGCGTTCTTCAGGAGCTGACGAAGCGATAAGACTGGAGCCACCAACAATATTGACTTTGGAACAGGCAATTGAGTGGATTACCGATGATGAATATGTCGAGGTTACTCCGCAAAGCATTAGAGTTCGTAAAAGATTTCTAACTGATATGGATAGAAAAAATGCAAGACTTGCTGCTAAACAAAATGCAGCAGAAGTTATTTCGTAACCAAAAGTTACTTGTCTAAAATAAATTAGTAAGGAGATAAAATGTCTGAAGATTTTATTCAAGGTTTGAAGCCCGAGTTATTATGGAAATATTTTTATGAAATAGCGCAGGTACCTCGTCCTTCAAAAAAGGAAGGTAAAATTATTGAACATATTAAAGACTTTGCGAATAAAAATAGTCTTCATTATAAAGTTGATAAGGTTGGAAATATAGTTATCTCAATTCCTCCAACAAAAGGTTTTGAGAAATCTCCGGTTGTTGTTTTGCAAGGTCATATTGATATGGTCTGTGAAAAAAATAAAGGGACAAAACATGACTTTGAAAAAGACCCCATCAAATTATTAAAGGAAGATGGCTGGGTAACAGCCGATGGAACTACTTTAGGAAGCGATAACGGAATAGGCGTAGCTGCAGCGCTTGCTGCCGGTACAGATAAGGATTTTACTCATGGTCCATTGGAAATACTCTTAACAATTGATGAAGAGACTGGTTTAACCGGAGCTAACAATTTACAGCCGGGTTTTATAACTGGTAAAATATTATTGAATTTAGATTCTGAAGAAGACGGTGCTTTTTATGTAGGATGCTCCGGAGGAATTGATACTGCAGGTTTATTTAAACCCGATTTTCAAGAAGCTCCTGATAATAAGAGTGCTTATGAGCTATTAGTTACAGGACTTAAAGGTGGACATTCCGGTTTGGATATAAATACAGGCCGCGCTAACGCAATTAAATTATTAGCAAGATCTCTAAAAGCATTGGAAAACATTGATTTTTATCTTGCGAAAATAGAAGGTGGAAGTAAAAGAAACGCTATTCCAAGGGAAGCTGAGGCAATAATTTTCATTAATCCATCAGAAGAAAAAGCAATAGCGGGGATTTTAAGAGAGATTCAATCAAACTTTTTGAATGAGTTTAATAGAGCAGACAATAGATTAAAAATTGAATTTAATAAATGCGAAACGGATACCAAAAAAGTATTCACAAATAATTTTAAGGATAAAATTATTAACGTGCTTTTATCACTTCCTCATGGTGTTGTGGCAATGAGCCAAGACATTCCGGAATTAGTCGAGACTTCGACTAATGTTGCAACAATTACATTTGAGGGAAATGAAATAGTTGTAGGAACAAGTCAGAGAAGTTCGATCGACAGTGCAAAGAAATATATCGCTCAAAGTGTAGAATCGACATTTAAGTTATCAGGCGCAATTGTGAAAACAGGCGATGGCTATTCCGGATGGAAGCCGAATTTAGATTCGAAAATTCTAAAGGTTTCTAAGGATGTTTTTGTAAAATTGTTTAATAAGAAACCTGAAATAAAAGCAATTCATGCAGGATTGGAATGCGGCATACTGGGTGATAAATTTCCTGGACTTGATATGGTTTCTTTTGGTCCTACAATTCAAGGAGCTCACTCCCCAGATGAGAGGGTGAATATTGAAACCGTTGGAAAGTTTTATGATTTGTTAAAAGAAATTTTGGGAGAGATTGCCGGTTAAATTATGCTACATAAAATCTCATAAGAGAGTTTATTTAATTCTGGCTAATTATATTCTGGATTAATTCTTTAATCCTTCCACATTCTGAATAATTATTATAAACTGAACAACTTCTACAATCCCTGGTTTGACATGGATTATTCTTATGGTTAAAATTCCAGCAGGGTTTTGAGTGATTTTTGAAAGCAGAGCAATTTTCTCGTTCAGTTTGGGTGCAATTTACAATTTCATAGCACGGGATCATTGAATAAATGGTTTTGATTCCAGCAATACTTATTTTGCTTTCGTTGATAGCACTTCTAATGCATTTCAGTCGCTCAATGTCCGAATTTGAATATAAGCGATGGCTTGATTCTTTTTTAAATGGGATAATTAAACCTTCTTTTTCATACATTCTTAGAGTGTGGACAGAAATATTTAACAATTTCGCCGCGCTTCTAATGGGCAAAAGAGGGAGATGAAAATTTTCTTCAGTAAACATTTGTAATTTATCTTTTCTAATTTGATATTTATAAATATCAATTCTCTTGCCAAAAGTTAATAGCTATCAAGTTAATAATAGAATATAATTTTACCACCTTTGGGAAATCTGGGGAGATATTTTCTTTTTTATGGAACAAATGATGATGAAAATATCAATTTGACTTGTAGGTCACAAAACATGTTATGCAAGTACCACCGAGGGAGAATGAATTTCTATTTTTAACTATAGTTATTTATATTTCAAAACAATTTAATTAAAAATAGGAAATCCTTTAAATGAGTAATCAATACGAGATTGCCATATTAGGTGGTGGGCCTGGAGGTTATGTTGCCGCAATCAGGGCTGCCCAACTAGGCTTTAAAACTGTTGTAATTGACAAGGAAAAATTAGGGGGAATTTGTTTGAATTGGGGATGTATTCCGACTAAATCCCTTTTACGTAACGCAGAGATATATGATAATATAAAAAATCACGCAACTGATTTTGGGATAAAAGTAACTGGCTTGGAGTTCGATTTTAACAGAATTATTGCAAGAAGTAGAGATATTTCCGACCGCATAACGAAAAATGTTGAAATGCTTATTAAAAAAAACAAAATTGATAGAGTGCGAGGATATGGCAAACTAATATCTGCTAATGAGATTGCTATTTTTGACGAAGTTGGGAAGAAAATTCAAACTCTTTCTGCCGATAAAATTATTGTTGCTACCGGAGCAAGACCACGGATTCTACCTACAATCCCGGTTGACAGAAAAGATATTATAACCAGTACAGAAGCAATGATTTTGCCGGAACAACCAAGAGAATTAATCATAATCGGGGCAGGCGCAATCGGAATTGAGTTTGCATATTTTTATTCAGTTTTAGGAACTAAGGTCACAGTTTTGGAGATGATGGATTCTATTCTTCCAATTGAAGACAAAGAAATTTCTGACGCTTTAGCCAAAATATTGAAGAAAAGAGGGATAGAAATATTAACGAAAGCAGCCGTAGAAAAGGCTGAAGTTAGAGGAGATAGAGTTTTCGTAACTATACAGATAAATGGCGAAGTGAAAGAATTATCGGCGAATAAAGTCTTAAGCGCAATCGGAGTAACAGGAAACATTGAAGGTTTCGGGCTTGAGGAACTTGGAGTGGAAATCCATAAGAACCATATAAAAGTAAATAAATCTACTTATGAAACAAACGTAAAAGGGATTTATGCTATCGGTGATGTAATTGGACCACCATGGCTAGCGCATGTTGCGTCGCATGAGGGAATTCATTGCATTGAAAAAATTAAAGGATTGAAAATTCCGGATATTGATTATAATAATATTCCCGGCTGCACTTACTGTCAGCCACAAGTTGCCAGTATAGGTTTGACTGAAGCAAAAGCCCGCGAAGCAGGTTATGAAATAAAGATAGGCAAGTTTCCATTCATGGCAAGCGGCAAGGCTTTTGCCGTCGGTGAAAGAGAAGGATTTGTTAAACTAATATTTGATGCTAAGTACGGTGAAATTCTTGGAGCACATATTATTGGACCGGAGGCTACAGAACTAATTGCTGAAATCGGAATTGCAAAATCTCTCGAAGCTACCGCCGAAACAATCTTTAGAACAGTTCATGCTCATCCAACCTTGTCAGAGTCAATCATGGAAGCCGCAGCTGCAGCTTACGGTGAGGCGATTCACATTTAATTTTAGAGTTTTAATGTCAGGACTTAAACAAAAGAAAAATATTTATATTTGCGACCTCGGTTTTATTGATTACAAAGAAGCTTGGGATCTACAAAAGGAAATATTACAAATAAGACACGAAAATAAAATTGAAGATGTATTTTTTCTTTTAGAACACCCAAATACTTATACACTTGGTAAAACCGCCGATAAAGCTCATTTAATAGGTTCAAAAGATTATTTAGATCATAACAATATTTCTGTTTATGAGATAGATAGAGGAGGCGACATAACCTACCACGGTCCGGGGCAAATTGTCGGATATCCTATAATTGATTTGAACCTTTGGTATCGAGACACTCATAAGTATTTAAGAGCACTTGAGGAAGTAATAATAAAAACATGCGCACATTACGGTTTGGAAGGAATAAGAGACTCAAAATATACCGGTGTTTGGATTGAGAACAGAAAAATTGCCGCAATCGGTATTAAGGTCAGTCATTGGATAACTATGCATGGTTTTGCTTTTAATGTGAATACAAATTTATCTCTTTTTAATGGCATTGTTCCTTGCGGAATTTATGACAAGCAAGTTACCTCATTAGAAAAAGAATTAGGAAAAAAGCTTGATATATTGGAAGTTAAAAATCTTTTAGCAGAAAACTTCAGGGAAATATTTGGTTACACAGAAGCGACTGAGCTTCCAAAAGAAGCTGTAGCATCAACAATAATACAAACAGCAAACTAAGGAAAGGTCGATATGGCTAAAAAGAATACATCCGGGAATGGTTCGATTGATAAGCCAGTTTCTACTTTGAGTAATAAAGAAGTCTCTAATAACGATAACGGAAAACCCGAAATATCCGGAAAAGTTTTATCCATACAACAAAAGCATTTAACAAAAGAAGAATTATTAAAGGCTCTACGTTTGATGCTTCTTGCAAGAGGTATTGATACTAAATCGATGAATTTGCTGCGTCAGGGAAAAACCTTTTTCCATATAGCAGGTGCCGGGCACGAAGCTATTCAAGTAGCTGTTGGCTTTTCATTAGATGCAAATAAGGATTGGCTGTATCCTTATTATAGGGATTTAGCAGTTGCTCTTTCTGTAGGATTAACTCCAGAAGAATTTTTTCTTCAATGTTTTGCTAAAGCAGCAGACCCCTCAACCGGAGGAAGACAGCTTCCATGTCATTGGGGATTGCGAAGGATTAACCTTCCAACACAATCAAGTCCGACCGGAACTCAATTTCTCAACGCTGTTGGTTCAGCATTGGCGATTGTTAAAGGTGGTGAGCGAAATATTGCTTACGTTAGCAGCGGAGAAGGTACGACAAGTCAAGGTGAGTTCCACGAAGCGGTAAATTGGGCAAGCCGGGAGAAACTTCCAGTTTTGTTTGTAATCGAAAATAATAAATATGCAATATCTGTTCCGGTTCAACTTCAAACAGGAGGGAAAAAACATTCGATAGCAGAAATGATGAGTGGATTTGATAATCTCCACCGTCTAAGAATTGATGGAACAAACTTTCAAGAATCATTTGATGCTGTTCAAGAATCAACAAAATATATTAAGGATGGAAAAGGACCTGCATTAATTGAAGCAGATGTAGTTCGCCTTCTTTCACATTCATCTTCTGACGATCAAAAGAAATACAGAGATCCGAAGGAATTGGAAGAAGATTTAAGAAATTGTCCGATTGAGAAATTGTCTAAAAAATTAATAGCAGAGGGTTTTCTAACTAAGGAAGAATATGAAACAATAAAACTTGATGTGCATACAGAAATTGATAATGCCGCAGATCGAGCTATCAAAGAAAAGGATCCTACTCCAGAAAGCGCAGCCAGATTCGTTTTTGATGAAAGTGGATTAAAAGAAAAATTGGAATAT
>JAJYSI010000061.1 GCA_021793635.1 Bacteroidota bacterium | reverse complement strand
AAGACGCAGAGGCGGCGGCGGGTACCAGTCAGGTGCTTCATTGCCCTCCCAATTTAGTTTCTGGGCTGATGTTAAACTTGCTTCCGGTAAATAAAATTCGAAATTATATTGGCTAAATTAGTCCTTTAGGAACGGATTTAATATCCGTTCCGATTTCAAATGAATACAACATCGGTAAGGTTTTAAGGTGACAATGATGAGATTGGATTTCTTGAAGAGGGTTCCGCCTTATTTGGATAAAAAGACCCCCGTATTTACGGGGGTTTTTAGGAGGACATGAAATTTATTTTAACGATTTGAGAACTGTTTCGGCTACACCTTTATAGACAGGATCAGCCTTTGCTTTTTCAAGATATTCCTTAGCCATTTTTGTATTATTCTTTTTGCTGTATGCAACACCCATATAATAATAAGGACCTCCTTCACCGATAGTCTTTTTATATTTCAAAGCATTCTGGCTAGCCTTAATTGTATTATCATATTGATTTACTAAAAAATAATCGCGGGCTAAGAAAAGATAAGCGGCATCATAATCATTGTAGCTCACTGCTTTATTTAAATACTCAATTGCTTTTTTATAATTCTTAACTTTATCTGCTGCTTGACCAAGATTTGTGTAAGCAAGCGACATGTTAAACTTAACTGCATTCTTTAACGTGTCATTTTTTGATGTATCAAGGACTTTCTGAAAATTATTGATAGCATCTTGGTATTTTCCTAAATTAAAATATACGTTACCAAGATCATTATAAGCGGCTTCAAAATCAGGTTTAGTTTTAATTGTATTTTCATAGTCTGTTATAGCTGCAGTAAGGTTATTCAATTTTACCTGTGCTACTGCCATCTGATAATAGATACGGTAATCTTTTTCAACCTTCAGAGCAGTTTCAAAGTCCGTTAGTGCGCCCGAATAGTCGGCTTTTTGCATTTTAACCAAACCGTCATTAAAAGGTTTTACAGCTGCAGAATCCATTGTTTGTGCAAGTGCGCTAAAAGAGATAAATAGCGTTAGGATAAAGCTGAAAATTAAAAAAGTCTCTTTCTTCATAAGTAACTCCATTTTGTTAAATTAATAAATTATTTTATGCAGTAGTATAAATTAAACCTGTAGGCTTAATTGCGCAAAACATCCTAAAAAAATATGGTTACCAATAGAAAATTTCCGCATACATAAAAAATAGAGGAGTAAAAAATAATAATCAATGATTTATTTAATCATTTGATATTAATGTCACAATGTTTTTTACAAGACTATAATTATAATCCAGTTGAAAAAAATCGCGAATATAAATAAAAAAGGCGTCAATTTAGACGCCTATCAGAAATTAATTCCCGAATTGAGGGATTAAAAATATCTTATTACTTGCGAGCTTTAGCTTCATTAACTACGATATTTCTTCCGTCTAATTCCGATTCATTCAATGCTTTGATAGCATTTTCTGCATCAGTAGAATTCTCCATCTCAACAAAACCAAAACCTCTTGATCTTCCGGTTTCACGATCTTTTATAACTTTTGCTGAGACAACAGTTCCGTGTCCTTCAAAAGCTGTTTGTAATGCCTGATCGTCTATCGACCATGGCAGAGAACCTACAAATAATTTAGTACTCACTCTAGAACCTCTAAAAAAAATAATAAAAAACACCGGACTAATTCCGGATAAACAAAATTAAACATAATATTGCCCATAACCTAATTAAATCTGCCACCTTGGGGTAATCTCACATTAAACTAAACCTCCGAGGTTTTCCTAAACCTCGGAGGTTTTTCTCTACACTCTTATAGAATAAAATTCCCCCCTAAGTTTTATTAGTCCCGTAGAGACGTTATATACAATTTTATTTTGGACAGATATAGATTAGACATGATATTTCTATTTTTTCTTGCTTCACATACTCCAATTGAATATTTAAATATTATCAAACGTTATCCCTTTTTCTCTAAGACTTATAATTTTATAGTTAATACCAACTAAATCTAACAAACCATTCAAAAAGGGGAAATAAAATCAATAATAGTCCCCGAAGTTCTGAATACACTCTGAATACACTCTGAATGCACTCTGAATGCACTCTGAATGCACCTCTCTCCCTATATACTCCATATCGGCAAGTCTTACAATTCCCCTTTTTGCAAATTATTCTTTCTTCAGCCCATTCTATTTAAATTGCATTTCAGGCGTTCAATATTTAATTTTGAGACTCAATATATAATGAAGAAAAGGAATAAATGTTAAATCTGATTAAGAAAGTCTTTGGTGATAAGCATTCTAAAGATCAAAAACTGCTTTGGCCTGTCGTTGAAGAAATAATAGAAGAATATGAAAAAATTAAAGACCTGACTGATGAAGAGCTTAAGGCTAAGACGCAGGAATTCAAAAATAAAATTCAAGAATATACATCTGAAATTAGATCTCAAATTGATGAGCTTAAACAAAAACTTCAGTCAAATGAGGATTTTGACAGGCATAGTGTTTACGATGAAATAGATGTTCTTGAAGAAGAACTTGACGGAAAATACGAAGAAATTTTAGATGAAATTCTTCCTGAAGCCTTTGCCGTTGTGAAGGTAACCTGCCAAAGATTACTCGGTAAAAGTTGGACGGTCGCCGGGAATAAAGTTACATGGGATATGGTACCTTACGACGTTCAGCTTATGGGCGGAGTGGTTCTTCACCAGGGGAAAATAGCTGAAATGGCTACCGGTGAAGGAAAAACACTTGTTGCTACTCTTCCTATTTATCTCAACGCTCTTACCGGGCGTGGCGTTCATCTTATTACCGTTAACGATTATCTCGCGCTTCGCGATAGCGAATGGATGGGCGAAATTTATCGTTTCCATGATTTGACCGTCGGAGTCATTCTTAATACGATGGACCCGAATGAAAGAAAAAAACATTACGAGTGCGACATTACCTACGGTACTAACAACGAGTTTGGTTTTGATTATCTCCGTGATAACATGACCACGGAAGAAGAATTCCGCGTTCAGAGAAAACATAATTATGCCATCGTAGATGAAGTTGACTCTGTTTTAATTGATGAAGCAAGAACTCCATTAATTATTTCCGGTCCCGTTGAGGTTGATGACCAAAAGTTTGACGAAATGAAACCCCGAGTTGAAAAACTCTACCGCCTTCAAACAAACTATGTTGCGAAAATCACCCAAGAAGCAGAAGATTTGCTTAATGCAGGCGGCAAGGAAAATGAATTGCAAGCAGGCGTTCAGCTTTTAAGAGCCTACCGCGGTCTTCCTAAAAATAAAAAGCTTGCAAAACTTTTAAGCGAACCGGAATATAAAAAATTACTCCAGTCTACCGAAATGGAATACCTTCGCGAAAAAGCTAAAAACATGTATATAATTGATGACGAGCTATACTTCGCAATAGATGAAAAAAACAATACAATTGACGTTACCGATAAGGGAAGAGAAGAACTTGCTAGGGGAAGCAGTATTGAAAAGGACTTTTTTATAATTCCTGACCTCGGTACAGAGATAAGCAAAATTGAGCATCAAGAAGATCTTTCCGAAGAGCAAAAAATCAAAAAGAAGGATGTATTATATAACCACTTTTCAGAAGCCAGCGATAGGCTTCACACTATTCATCAGTTATTAAAAGCATATACTCTTTTTGAAAAAGACGATGAGTACGTAATTACTGAAGACGGAAAAATAGCCATTGTTGATGAGTTTACTGGACGTGTTCTTCCCGGCAGAAGATATTCCGATGGCCTTCACCAGGCGATTGAAGCTAAGGAAGATGTAAAGGTTGAACGCGACACTCAAACGCTCGCCACAATTACACTTCAAAATTATTTTAGAATGTATAAAAAACTTTCCGGTATGACAGGTACTGCTGAAACTGAAGAAGCAGAATTCTTTGAAATATATAAGCTTGAAGTTGTAGTTGTCCCTACTAACAAACCCACAACAAGAGAAGATCAAGACGACGCCGTTTTCAAAACCAAACGCGAAAAGCTTAACGCCGTAATTGAACAGATTGAAGAATTAAGAAAACAAGGTAGACCCGTTCTTGTAGGAACGACTTCGGTTGATATTTCCGAAACGATTAGCAGAATGCTTAAACGGAAAACTATTCCGCATAATGTTCTGAATGCTAAACAACATCAGCGGGAAGCGGAAATTGTTGCTCATGCCGGTGAAATAGGTGCAGTAACTATTGCAACCAACATGGCAGGACGCGGTACTGATATTAAACTCGGAGCGGGCGTAGTAGATAGAGGAGGCTTGTTTATTCTTGGCACCGAACGTCATGAATCAAGACGAATCGACCGTCAGCTTAGAGGACGTTCCGGTCGTCAAGGCGACCCCGGAACAACAAAATTTTTCCTTTCCCTTGAAGATGATTTAATGCGTCTTTTCGGTAGTGAAAGAATTGCCTCCGTAATGCAACGCATGGGAATTAAAGAAGGCGAAGTAATCCAGCATCCTCTTATTACTAAGTCAGTTGAACGTGCCCAGAAAAAAGTTGAAGAGAATAACTTTTCTATTAGAAAACGACTTCTTGAATATGACGACACAATGAATCAACAACGAGAGGTTATTTATACAAAGCGTAGACATGCTCTTGAAGGAGACAGGCTTAAAGGAGAAATATTCGACTATTTGGAAGGATGGATAGATGAAATTGTAGAAGAAAACTTCGAAGATGTAAACGCTGATAAAATTAAAGAAGAAGTCTTTAGAAATACTCTAGTTGAATGTCCGCTTGAACCGGTGGAATTTGAAAAATTAGGCAAGGAAGGAATTCGAGACAAAATTATAGAAGCCGCAAAATCTTTTTACAAGAAAAAAGAAGATATGATTGGGTCTGATTTAATGGCCCGTCTTGAGCGCTATGCCATGTTAAGTGTTATTGATCATAAATGGAAAGAGCATCTCCGCGAAATGGACGACCTTAAAGAAGGAATTGGCTTAAGAGCGTATGGACAAAAAGATCCTTTGGTAGAATATAAAGTAGAAGCATTTAAAATCTTTGAATCACTATTAGAGCAAGTTAGAAACGAAGTCGTCTCCTTCAGCTTCAAATTTTTCCCGCAGGCACCGGAAGAAGTTCAAACTAAAAAACGCCGTCAGCCATTAGGAAGAATTAAACAGATTAAACAAAGTGCTTCAAGCATGGCAATGAGCGCTCCGTCAGATGATGGGGGTGAAGAAATAGTTGCCGGAAAACCTCAACCGGTTCATGCCGATGAGAAAGTTGGCAGGAACGATCCTTGCCCATGCGGAAGCGGTAAGAAATTCAAAAACTGTCACGGTAAATAAGAAAGAGAAATTATGAAAAAAATAGAAGCAATTATTCGTCCCTTCAAGTTAGATGAAGTTAAGGAAGCCCTAATCGAAGAGGGCATACGGGGTTTAACAATTTCGGAAGTGCGCGGCTATGGCAGACAGAAAGGGCATACCGAAACCTACCGCGGCAGCGAATATCGAATTGAATTTGTACCTAAAATAAAAATTGAAATCGTAATTGAAGACAGTAAATTTGAAGCTGCTATCAATGCCATTTTAAAGACGGCAAAAACGGGACAAGTAGGAGACGGGAAAATATTTATTTATGATGTTAAGGATGTTATTAGGATTAGAACCGAGGAATCGGGGAAGGATGCCCTGTAAAATATTTTACCTTTTACTTTTTTTTAATCTTTTATAGCTTCCCTTATGCAAATACAAAAACATTCGCATTTAAAAAAAGCGCTTGTCTTCATTTTACCAATGTTTATTTTCTTCGGATGCGGAGTATGGGAAAACTTTACTACTTATTTCAATCTCTATTACGATACAGTTGATCTTTTCCAACAAGCAGAAGACGCGATTAACCAGCAAAAAAAAGAAATGTTTTCAGTCGACGAGTTTGCAATTCCGCCCAATGCAAATCAACTATTAGTGAGAGTTGTTGAGAAATGCTCTCAAATACTTCAATTCCATTCCCAAAGCAGTTACGTCGATGATGCATTACTTATGCTCGGCAAGTCATTTTATTATCAAGCCAATTTTCAAAAGGCGTCTAGAGAATTGGAGGAGTTAATAACAAAACAACCTAACAGCGATCTTATCCTGGAAACTCGTCTTTGGCTTGGTAAAACCCAAATGCACCTTGGTGATTATTCAAAGGGTTTGGCTACACTTAATGATGTTAGAACTGAAGCAACAAAAATCGGAAGAGATAATTTAAGCCGTGATGCCTTTATCGAAGAAATAAAATATAGAATTACGCAGCAAGATTATCCAGGAGCAATTGACCTGCTGAAACAATTTCTAACGGTTTCAAACGATGGCGCAACAAATGCCGAGGTGGTTTATGAAACAGGATTACTTTATGTGAAGTTAGGTGATTATCAAAGCGCTATAAAATCATTTGAACTGGTTACAAAATATTCGCCGACATTTAATATACTTTATAATACTGAAATAGACCTTGGAAAAACTTTGCGTGAATCAGGTGACAATAAGAAGTCACTTAGCATTTTTGAAAAGATGATCGTTCAAGATAAATATGCTGACTCGTTAAGCACGATTGAATTTCAGCGAGGTTTGACTCTTGTAAAGCTTGGACAGTTTGACGATGCCTTAGAACAATTTAAATTGGTTGATACTGCTTATGTTAGAACTCCCTACTCAGGTTTAGCAAGGCTTAATATAGCAGATCTTTATGAAAATCATTATAAAAATCTGGATAGCGCAGAGACTTATTATAACAAAGTTATTTTGTCGACAGCTCCCCAAGAAGATATTTTGCTGGCTCGTTCTAAAGCAGATGTATTTAAAAGGTTTAGAAATGTTTCAGCTCAATTAGATCAGGATAATAGGCAGTTGGTTTATCTTAAAGATCCTGAGGCTTTTGTTAAAGATTCAATCGCTTTTTATTCCGATACAGCTAACACAAATTATCTTTATGGGAAAAAGGATACTCTGCAAAATCTTTCAACGGAAAATAAATTACTAAACCGTTATGCCCCGAACGGGGTTCCCCTCACCGATACAACCGGGAACTATAACAGGAATTTTCGCGACACGACAAAATCTAATATTCCCAACTCCGCAAATCCGAATCCAATAAGTAATCAATTTTTAAACCAAGCACCCGGGCAAAACCCTAACCAAATAAATAATCAAAACCCGAATCAAACTGCCGGTCAAAATCCAAATCCAACGGATAATCGATTTCTTAACCAAGTACCCGGGCAATATCCGAATCAATATAATCAGAATAGAGTTAATCCGGCGGAAGTAGTTCGCAAAAAACCACCGGTGCGCCCGACGGTTTCAGCAGATACTTTGAATGATGAAATAATTAAACTTGATTATGATAAAGGCAATTTACTTCTCTCAGAATTCAATCTTCCTGATTCTGCATTATATTATTATAAAGATATTTTATCAAATCATCCCGGCTCGGTTTACCAAGGAAGAACTTTATACGCAATGGGTTCATATTATTTAACGGTAGGTGATTCGGTAAAAGCTGACAGTCTTTTCAACATTGTCTATAATAAGTATAAAGACGAGAGTATTGTCAATGCGGCGGCTGATAAACTTCAAAAGCCATTCATCGACTTTAATTCTGATCCTTTAATGATTAAATATGAAGAAGGAGAAAAATATTTAGACTCAGCAAAGTATGATTCTTCATACAACAAATTTTATGATGTTTATAAAACAAACACAACTGGTACGCTGGCTCCTAAAGCGCTCTATGCTTCGGGCTGGGTTTTAGAAAATAAGCTTAATCTATTGGATTCAGCTGCAGTAATTTATGATACTCTGGCTAAAAAATTCCCGAGAACGGTATATTCTAACGAAATATTACCGGAATTGAACCTATACAATCAAGAAAAAGAAAAAATGGAGAAGGCTTATCAAGATTCCCTTAAAGTTTACGTGTCAAAAGGAGATTCTGCAAAATTTAAAAGATTGAGCCTTCAGGAATTTGAAGATGCCCAAAATTTAGCTATCTTAAATAAAACTGAGACAGCAGCAGCAGTTGTAAACGATACTTCAAGGAGGCAAACTCCAGTAGCCCCATTACCAAACGCCGGAAATGTTGTTCAGCCAAATGCCACCGCAAACCCGGATACACTTATTAGAGTTTTTAACAGGGGAATCTTGAATAGATCTAATAGGTAGATGTAAATAAAAATATCCTGCAAGATTAAAGTTGAATTTATCGGAGAGTTTAATTATGCCATCCTTACAAATTTCTGAAAATGAACTCGGCTGGCTTTTTGAAAAAATGTTACCGGGAATTAAAAAGCGAAAGTTTCAGAACCTCATTCTTTACATGCTCTTTCTTATTTATTTCAGCATTCCGTCCTTTCAAATTCCTTTGCTTGAATATTCACATGTCCGTATATCTTCTTTGATGGAACAAAGAGCTCTCGAACATGATCTAATTTTTTATCCGCATCAATCATGGGTAAACATAAATAAGGTAAACCCAAATCTTTTAAAAGCAATAATTTCAATGGAAGATGATGACTTCTTTCAACATAAGGGGGTTGATTGGAAACAGCTTGACGATGCTCTGAAATTGAATAAAAGAAGAAAACGAATAATTCGAGGCGGAAGCACTTTAACGATGCAACTTGCAAAAAATCTTTACCTTACAACGGAAAGAAATGTTTTGCGTAAAGCAAAAGAGCTTCTTATAACTTTCAGAATGGAAAAGGAAATAAGCAAGCGAGCTATCTTGCAAGATTATGTTAACGAAATTGAATGGGGCGATGGCATATTCGGGATTAAAGAAGCCTCTCAAAAATATTTTGCGAGGTCACCATTAAACTTAACTGTCAATCAATGCGCACGATTGGCAGCCGTAATTCCTTCTCCGTTGGAACATAAACCGAATTTAAATTCACCCTATGTTTTAAGAAGATCATCAATAATTCTTAGCAGGATGAACAATGTTATTTTATTCCCAAAAGAAAGTTTATGAAACGGAGCGAGCTAAAAGAGTTAATCGAGGAAGGAGAAAATCTTCAGTGCGAGTTTAAACGGAAATTTTCTTCTCCTGAAAAAATTGCCCGTGAAATGATTGCCTTTGCAAATACGAAAGGTGGGTATATTTTGTTTGGCATCGATGACGATAAGAGAATCGTTGGAGTTGATAGCGAAAAAAGTGAAACTGATTTGATTGTTGATGCTGCAAAAAATTATTGTGAGCCGGTGCTTGAATTTAACATCGAATATATGGATATGTACGGTAAAGAAATTGTTATTGTTGAAGTCCCAGAATCCGCCAATAAACCACACAGACTGCAAGATTATCTCAATGAATTCGACATCAACAAAGCGTTGGTTTTAATCCGGGTTAATGATAAATCTATACAAGCCAGTAGAGAAATGGTGAGAATTATGCGGGCTCAAACAGAGAAGCTTAATCTTACAAAATATTCAATCGGTGAAAGCGAAAAAAGAGTTTTTGAATTCCTTGAATCTAAAGAAACTATTACGGTAAAGGAACTAAGTAAGCTTCTTAATATATCTGAAAGAAGGGCGTCGAGGACATTGGTAAAATTAATTCGGGCTAATCTTCTTGCAATTCATACAAAAGATAACGGAGAAGAATTTTTTACTGCTATTGGTTAGCAAAAAAATGTGAAATATAATAATTTGTTGATTTTGCTTATTGGCTAATGCTATTGAATTGAATCAAAAATTTTTCTAAGCTCATAAATTGCTATTCCGTATGCAACAGCTACGTTGAGAGACTGCTTTATCCCATATTGCGGAATTTCGATGGAATAGTCGCAAAGATCAATCAACTCTTGCGATACGCCTGTAATTTCATTTCCAACAATTATGCAAATAGGGAAATTATTTTGTAAAACTTCGTAATAATTTTTGCTTTTGTCGGTAAGTTCAAGTGCACAAATTCTCACTCCGTTTTCTTTAAGCCTCATGACCACTTCTTTTGGGTCTTTCACATATTCCCAGTCAACGCTTTCAGTTGATCCAAGAGCAGTTTTTAGGATCTCCTTTTTGGGAGGATGCGGTGTATATCCGCAAAGATAAAGTTTTTCTATCATAGCGCCGTCGGAGGTCCTAAAAATTGAGCCAACATTATAGTTGCTTCTAATGCTGTCTAAAATCACGGATACCGGTAGTTTTTTAACTTGATGCAAATTTTCAAGTGTGCTTCGGTTTGATGCAATTTCATCGTGGGTTAGTTTTTTCATCAAGAAAAATAAGAGGGTTATTGGATGTACTTTATGGCAAGTTGGCCGCATGCGGCCGCAATATCCTCGCCTTGAGTAGTTCGAATCATTACAGTAATATTTTTATCTCTCAGTTGCTGAACAAATTCCTCTATCCTTTCAGGAGATGTTGGCTCTAATTCTGCTGACAAACCTGTAGGGTTCATATGCTGTAAAGAGTTAAAAGGGATTACATTTATTTTACATGGAAATTCCTTGCATATTTTCCAAAGGGCTTCAATATCTTCATCCCTATCGTTTATGTCTTTAAGCATAATATATTCAAAGGTAATTCTAGTTCTGGTCTTTCTAGCGTAATATTTCACAGCGTCAATATTTTGCCTCAACGGATATTTATCGTTGATAGGCATCATCTTTGATCGAATGTCTTCAAAACAAGAATGAAGCGACAAAGCCAATTTAACATTTAGATTTTTATCTGCGAGGTCTCTAATTTTGGGGGCTATTCCTGCTGTCGAGACAGTTATTTTTTTCTTACTAATTCCGGTAGTTAATTCCTGCGCAAATATTTCCAATGCTTTCACAGTTGCGTTGTAATTTATAAGTGGTTCACCCATTCCCATAAAGACAATATTTGTAATTTTATCCTTACCGTAATCATTTGCGGCAAGCACATATTGGTCATAAATTTCTCCGGCTGTTAAGTTAATTTTGTAACCCATCAAACCGGTCGCGCAGAACTTGCAGTCAAGAGGACAACCTACTTGAGTAGAAAGGCACAATGTAGTTCTTTCTTCTTCAGGTATGATGACAGACTCAATCTTATTTTTATCTTTTGTCTCAAATATATATTTTTTTGTACCGTTTAAGGAAGATATTTCCGACGCAACAAATTCGAGAGTCATAATTTCACAGTTATCTTTTAATTTAGTCCGAAGTACCTTGGG